>NZ_JBICXU010000015.1:0-165514 GCF_043200435.1 Streptomyces sp. NPDC048416 | reverse complement strand
CCGGGCTCCGCAACCACCCCACCCAGCACCCGCACCAACCGCTCACCGAACAACTCAACCGTCCGGGCGTCATACAAATCCGTCGCATACTCGATAAACCCACGCATCCCCGCCGGACGACCCCCATCATCAAAGGTCTCCGACAGACTCACCGTCACATCGAACTTCGCCGTCCCCGTCCCCACCGACTCCGTCCGCACCCCCAGCCCCGGCAACTCAAACCGGCCCTCCGCATTGTTCTGCAACACCAACGCCACCTGGAACAACGGATGCCGCCCACCCGAACGCACCGGATTCAACCGCTCCACCACCAACTCGAACGGCACATCCTGATGCGCGAACGCCTCCAGACACCCCTCACGCACCCGCCCCAACAACTCACCGAACGACGGATCACCCGACACATCCGTCCGCACTACCAACGTATTCACGAACAGGCCGACCAGGTCGTCCAGGCCCTCATCCATCCGCCCCGCGACCGGCGAACCCACCACCACGTCCGATCCCGCACCCAGCCGCGACAACAACGCCGCCAGCCCAGCCTGCAACACCATGAACGGTGTCACGTCCGCCGAGCGGGCCACGGCGCGCAGCCCGGCATGAAGGTCGGCGCCGAGTTCCAGGGGCACCATGCCGCCGTCGTACGTCGCCGACGCGGGGCGCGGCCGGTCCCCCGGCAGCGTCACCTCCTCCGGAATGTCCTCCAACTGGCGGGTCCAGTACGCCAATTGCCGGGCCATCTCGCTGTCGGGCTCGTCCACGTCCCCCAGTGCCTCGTGCTGCCACACGGTGTAGTCCCCGTACTGCACCAGCAGCGCCGGCCACACCGGGGCCTCGCCGCCCGACCGGGCCGCATACGCCGCCACCAGGTCACGGGCCAACGGGCCCGCCGACCACCCGTCCCCCGCGATGTGATGCAGCACGAGAAGCAGGACGGCGGCGTTCGGGTCGGCCTCGGTCCGGAAGAGCCACACCTTGGCCGGGATGTCGGCCGCGAGGTCGAAGGGGTGCCGGGCCGCGGCGCGGATCTCCGCTTCGAGGCGGTCCTGCTCGACGGTGACGGTGCGCAGTGTCACATGTGCGCGGTCCGCGGGCAGGACGTGCTGGACGGGCCGGTCGGCGGTCTCGGAGAAGACCGTGCGCAGCGGCTCGTGCCGCGCGACCAGGTCGTTGATGGCGGCCTCCAGCGCGTCGTGGTCGACGTCGCCGGTGAGGTGGAGCGCGAGCGGCATGTTGTAGGTCGCGGAGGGGCCTTCGAGTTTGTGCAGGAACCACAGCCGCTGCTGCGCATACGACAGCGGCAGGACCTCCGGACGCGGCCGCGCCTCCAACGCGGCACGCACCCGCCCCGAACCCAGCCGGCGAACCAGCCCCGCGACCGTCGGCGCCTCGAACAGCACCCGCAACGGCAGCTCGACACCCATGACACGACGGACCCTGCTCACCAGACGCGTCGCCAACAGCGAATGTCCACCCAGCTCGAAGAAACTGTCATCCACCCCGACCGACGCCACCCCCAGAATGTCCCCGAACAGGCCACAGAGCACGGCTTCCGTCTCGGTGCGGGGTGCGCGGGACACGTCCGTGCTGTCGTACTCGGGGGCGGGGAGTGCGAGACGGTCGATCTTTCCGTTCGGTGACAGCGGCAGTGCGTCCAGTAGGACGACGGCGGACGGCACGACGTGGTCCGGCAGCACCTCGTGAAGGTCGGCGCGCAGGGACGCGGGGGTGACCTCGGTGTCGGGCGCGGCAACTGCGTAGGCGACGAGCCGCGTGTCGCCGGTGGTGTGCGTGCGGGGCAGCACGACGGCCTGTGTCACTGCGGGGTGGCGCCGCAGCGCCTCCTCCGCCTCGCCCGGCTCCACCCGGGACCCACGGATCTTCACCTGGTCGTCCACGCGGCGCACGAACTCCAGTTGACCTCCGTCGTTCCACCGCACGACGTCACCGGTGCGGTACATCCGGCTGCCCGGCACGTCGAACGGGCACGCCACGAACCGTTCCGCCGTGAGGCCCGGCAGCTCCACGTATCCGCGTGCGAGGCCGGGGCCGGTCACGTACAGCTCCCCTGCCGTGCCGGCGGGCACCGGGATCAGTGCGTCGTCCAGGACGAAGACCTGGACCTCCGCCACCGGTGTGCCGATGGGGATCTGCGTGGGGCCACCGTCGAGGGCGGTGAGGGCGGTGAGGGGTTCGGTCAAGGTGGTGGCGACCGAGCACTCGGTCGTTCCGTAGCCGTTGACCAGCTCGCGGTCGGCTGACCACCTACGTACGAGGTCGGGCGGGCAGCTCTCGCCGCCGATGTGCACCCGGCGCAGATCGGGCAGCGTGGACTCGCTGCCTGCGGGGAGGGTGGCGAGCACCGGGACCGGCAGGGTGACGTGGGTGATGCGTTCGGCGGCGAGGACGGCGACGAGTTCTTCGCCGAGCAGACGGCTGTGCTCGGGAACGACGAGAGTGCCGCCTCCGGCGAAGGTGGTGAGCAGTTCCCAGATGGCCACGTCGAAGGTGGGGGGCGCGAGTTGGAGCACGCGGGAGTCGGTGTCGGTGGTCTGGTGCCGGGCGGCCGTGGCGACGAGGGCGGCGAAGCCCGTGTGGGGGACGCCGACCGGTTTTGGGGTGCCGGTGGAGCCCGAGGTGTGGATGACGTAGGCGAGGTCCTTGGGGAGCAGCGGCCGGGTGCGGTCGCCGTCGTGGGGCGTGGAGGCCGGGCAGGCGGCGAGCGCGGCACGGGTGGCGGGAGTGTCCATGCGGAGCGGTCGGGCGTCGTGGGACGGCAGGCGTTCGGCGAGGTCGGCGTGAAGCAGGACGGCTTTGGGTCCGCTGTCCCGCAGCAGGCGGGCGAGGCGCTCGGTGGGCTGCTCGGGGTCCAGTGGGAGGTAGGCCGCACCGGCTTTCGCGATGCCGAGGAGGGCGGCGATGTGGTCGGCGCCGCGCGGCAGGGCGACGGCGACGCGGTCGTCGGGTCCCAGGTCCTGGCGGATGAGCCACCAGGCGACGCGGTTGGCGTGCGCGTCGAGTTCGGCATAGGTCCAGGTGGTGGTGCCCGCGATGGTGGTGCCCGCGGTGGTGGTGCCCGCACTGACGGCCAGGGCCTGTGGGGTCAGTGCCGCGCGGGTCTCGAAGATGTCCGGCAGCGTGGTGGGGTCGGGTGCCGCCCCCTGGTGTCCGCTTCCGTCCGTGGACCGTCCGCTCGTGTTCGGCTCGTCAACGTATCGCATGATGTCTTCTGCCCCTGGGGTCCGAGTGGTGCGCGACGCGGCAAAGTTGCGGTGGACGTGGTGGACGTGGTGGACGTGGTGGAGTAAAGGGAGTTGGGGTTACGGCGGGCGAGGGGGTGGTGGGGCCGTCAGGCTCGTTCGACGGCGACGGGGAAGGACCTGAGCCCGGCGATGCTGGGGTTCCGGTAGTACTGGAGTGGGCCGTCGGTCCGCTCCAGGACGGGGAACCGGCGCAGCAGCGCCGTCAGCGCGATCCGGATCTCGGTGCGGGCCAGAGGTGCGCCCAGGCAGTAGTGGACGCCTTGGCCGAAGCCGACGTGCTGGTTGTGCCGGCGGTGGATGTCGAAGCGCTCGGGGTTCTCGAACTGCCGCTCGTCGTGGTTGGCCGACAGGGCGGACAGGGACACGAACTGCCCGGCGGAGATGGTGACTTCGCCGAGTTCGGTGTCGCACGTGGTCAGTCGCAGGCTGTTCGGCACGGCGGGGCGGTAGCGGACCGACTCCTCGACGGCGGCCGGTATCAGACCCGCGTCCTGGCGTACGTCGGTCAGCGCGTCGGGGTGGCGCAGCAGCTCGAAGACGAGGCTGGCGAGCGAGCAGGCGGTGGTGACGTGCCCGCCGATGAGGAGCAGTTTGCCGATGTTGACCACCTCCTCCTCGGTGAGCCGTTCGCCGTCCACCTCGGTCTGCGCGAGCCGGCTGAAGAGGTCGCCCTTGGGGGTGGCGCGCCGTAGCCGGTAGTGCTCGCGCAGGTAGGCGAGCAGTTCGGCGCCCGCCGCGTCGATGGCCTTGACAAGGTCCTCGCCGGCCAGGTCGCCCGCCTCGAAGGAGAGCAGCCGGTCCGCCCAGTCTCGCAGCAACTCCCGGTCACCGAAGGGGAGTCCGATCAGTTCGGCGATCACCATGACGGGCAGGGGGTCGGCCAGATCGCGGGCCACGTCGATCTCGGGGCTGTCTTCGACGGCGTCCAGGAGGCGTTCCACGGTGGCTTCGATCTCCGGGGCGAGGCCGGCGACCGTCCGCTGGTTGAACGCCTTGCCGATCAGTGCGCGCAGCACGCGGTGCCTCGGCGGGTCCATCTCGGTGAGCCGGCCCTGCCCCCAGGCGTCTCCCTTGCCCCACTCGGCCGGGTAGGCCCGCCACAGTTCGGAGGAGTACGCGGCGTGGTCCAGGCTGGCGGTGACCACGTCGGCGTATCGGAGCACCAGCCAGGCGCCGGTCACGGGATCCTGGTGGACGGGGCGCTCGTCCCGCATGACGCGGAACCAGTCCTGGAGTGCTTTTCCGTCGTCCTCGGAATAGGGCGGGGCAGGTGTCGTATTCCCCACGCTGGTTTTGTCGTGTGCTTGCTCTGGGCGCACGGAAAACTCCTTCTCCCCACACAATGAAGGAAACACGGCACGTGACATTCGCCCCAAGACTCGATTACGAGCCTCGGCGTTGTCAAGATTGTGGAATGTGAACAGGTGTCACCGGAATAGCGGCAGTGGATGTAAAGGTGCGTTCGTTTTCGAATGTCGAGTGCGCTGCTAACGTCGCCGCATGACTCTTCCCGAGAATCGGCCGTTCCGTTTCGGCGTCAATCTCGTCACTCCCGCGTCGCGGCGCGCATGGGCGGAAAAGTCCCGCAAGGTCGAGGACCTGGGATTCGACGTGCTGGGCGTGCCGGACCATTTGGGCGCGCCCGCCCCGTTCCCCGCCCTGGTGGCGGCGGCCGAGGCCACCGAGCGGATCAGGGTGACCACGTTCGTCCTCAACGCCGCGTTCCACAACCCGGTGCTCCTGGCCCGGGAGGCGGCCACCACCGATCTGCTCACCGACGGCCGCCTGGAGGTGGGGCTGGCGGCCGGATCCATCAGGGCGGGCACCGGTTCCGACGGGGTGCCGTTCCCGTCCGCCGGTGAGCGGGTCAGCCAACTGGAGCGCACGGTCAAGGAGTTGCGCGGGCTGATGGTGAACCCCGAGCACACACCGCGGCCGGTGCGGCCCGGCGGCCCACCGCTGCTGGTGGCCGGCAACGGAGACCGGGTACTGCGGCTGGCCGCCGAGCACGCCGACATCGTCGGGTTCACCGGCATCTTCATGGGGCGCGGAGAGTTCCCGCAGCTGGCGAGCCCTGAAGAGCTGGGCGAGCGGGTGGCCCTGGTCCGCGAGCAGTTGGGTGCCCGGGTCGCGGAGGTGGAGCTGAACCTGCTGGTGCAGCAGGTGATCGTCACGGACGATCCGCGGGGCACGGCCGAGGAGTGGGCGCGGCATCCGCTGGCCCACTTCACCCCCGAGCAGCTGCTCGCGACGCCGGCCTGGCTGATCGGGTCACAGCGCGAGATAGCCGATCGGCTGACGGAGTACCGGCAGCGGTTCGGCCTCAGCTACATCGTGGTCCTGGAGCCGTGGCTGGAGGCGTTCGCACCGATCGTCGCGATGCTGAAGTGACGGTTCGGTCCAGGTGCCGGGCGGGCGGAGTCACCGCCCGCCCGGCGCCGTACTGTCTCCGTTCCCCTCAACCGGGACCTGCTCAGTTTTCCCGAAGCGAGGGCTGTTGCCCGTTCCCCCCCGGGCCGGGCTGTCCCCGTCTCCGGCGCGTGGGTTCACTGCTCGCCGGTCTCCGGGCCATTCGGCTCCGTGCCGTCGCCGCCCGCGGCCAGCGCGTCAGCGGCGCGGCTGATCTTCTCCAGGGCCTCGTCGCGGAGCTCAAGGCCGTGCCGGTAGTAGGCGCCCTGGCCCTCGGGGTGCTCATGCAGGACGTCGCGGACGGCGAGGAGACCGGCCGGCCGGATCGCATCCAGGCATGGCAGAGGGCCGCCGACGGCGCCATTGAGCAGGTCGACCGTACGCCACCCGAAGAAGTAGAAGGCGTCGGTGTACACCGCCGCCCAGTCCCATGCCTTAAGGAATTCCCGGCGTTCTTCGGCGGCGGACTGCTGTCCCTCTGTAGTGGCCCACGACGAATCCAGCACCGCCACAATGGATTCCATCAGCATGTCAAGCTGTCCGAAACGGGTATGGATTTCCGCCAGCACCCCCGACGGAACACGCCAGGGGGAGCCGGGCCTGTCCACAAGTCCCGCATATCGTTTCCACGCGTCGATCACAGGCTCATACACAAGGCCCGATTATGGCACGCGGGCATCGACGGACGGCAGGTTTTCCAACGGTCATTCCTATCTTTCCAGCCCTTCCAGCCCTTCCCGCCCTTCCCGCTCTGCCTGTCCTTCCTGTCCTTCCTGTCCTTCCTGTCCTTCCTGTCCTTCCTGTCCTTCGAGTGCGTACCGCGGCATCGGGTCCTTGTGCCGCAACTCGGGTGAGAAGTACGCCTTGAGCCGGGGGCGGCCGGGGCCCGGCCGCCAGGCCACGTAGTTGTGGATGCCGCGGCCCGCCATGGGCGGACGGGACGCCACCTCGCGCAGCGCCCGTTCGTAGAGCTCCGAGGACCGGCCGCAGGCGGACAGCGCCGCCCTCATGCGGTGGCGTACCGCCTCGTCGTCGGGGGCGTAGGTCCACATGGGCAGGTAGACGGTCGCCCCGCCGGGCGTGGTGGGGCGCGCTCCGGTGAACGACAGGCAGGTGACGGGGGGTTGGGCGGAGAGGTCAGCGGCCGCCTCGTCCAGCATCGTCCGGCAGAACCGCCGCACGGGGGCGGCCGCGAAACCCGGGTACGGTGCCATGAGTTGGGCCAAACCGTCGGCGTCGGTGGCGTAGTGGCGGAAGTACAGCTTGACCCGCGCTTCGGGGTCCGCCGCGAGGTCGAGGGAGAACATCACCGGCCGGTCGAGTCGGTCGCCCCGCGCCATGTGTGCGCTCACCGCGGGCCAGGCCGCGCCGAGCCCGACGGCGGCAAGGCCGCGTTCGCACAACTCCGCGGCGCGCTCGGGGCCGGCGACGGCCGGGTAGAACCAGACCTTGAACTGGGGCGCCCCCGACCGTCGTACCTCGGCGCCGAACATCGCGACGTGCTCGGTGGCCGGCTTCTCGGGCAGGTACAGGTCGGCGACCTGGGCCCACCGTCGCTCGTCCGTTCCGTACCGGCGTACGAGGCCGGCCATCGTGGCGCGGGCGGAGACGATGCGGTCCACGGGGCAGTCCCCGGGTTGCAGGGCTTCCACCGCGAACTGCAGCGCGGGGTCGTCGTCGAGGCCGAGCGCGAACTCCATGGGTGACCCGTCGGACGACACATCGGACTCGGCGAGTTGCGCGGCCGTGGCCGTGCCCCAGGAGGCCGTCATCGCCCCGAATGCGTCCACGCACACGCCCCTTCGGTCACCGAGGCCGAGGCCGGACGCCAGCCCGGCCAGGCGTGCCGCGCCCGCGGCTCTGGCCGACGGGGCCGGCCCGGTGCCCGCCTCGCTGCTCCCACTCACCATCTCCATCGCCGCCGGTACTCCTTCGGGTCAGCCGAGTGCGAGCGGTAGCCGGGACAGGCCACGCAGGGTGCCGTTCGGCCGCACCACCGGTTCTCCCGCCGCGTGCGCACCGGGGTGTCGCAGCAGGGCCGCGAGCGTCACATGCGCCTCGATCCGGGCGAGGTTGAGGCCGAGACAGGAATGCGCGCCCCGGCCGAAACCCAGGTGGTTGTTGGGGGTGCGGTCCAGCCTCAGAGTCTCGGGGTCGGGGAACTGTGCGGGGTCGCGGTTGGCCGCGCCGATCAGCGCGGTGACCACCTGCCCGCTCTTGACGGTGACCCCGCCCAGCTCGGTGTCCTCGGTGCAGGCACGAGCCAGTGCCTGTACCGGGCCGACGTACCGGATCAGTTCCTCGACGGCGGTGTCGAGGTCGACGTCGCCGCGTACCAGGGACTGCCACGCGCCGGGCGTGGCCAGCAGCGCCGCCAGGGCGTTGCCGAGGAAGCGGCTGGGCACCTCGAACCCCGCGTGGAAGAAAGCGCGTACGGAGTTGACCAGGACGTCGTCGGCCGCGACGCCGGATGCGGGCAGCCGGCGCACCACCTCGGGCAGGACACCGTGCGGGCCGGGGTCGGCGAGCCAGGTGCGGACCAGGTCGTTGAAGTGGGCGCGGGCGCGCAGTCCGGGTTCCTCCGCGTCGGGGTCGAGCTGCGCGTCCATGCTGTGGTCGAGGTCGTCGTTGAAGCGGGCGAACGCCGCGTCGGTCGCGGGCGGTTCGACGCCGATGAAGCGGGTGATGGCCCGCAGGGTGAACACGTCGGCGTAGTCGTGGATGAAGTCGAAGGACGGCCGGCCTGCCAGCTCGTCGAGCAACTGGTCGGCGAACGCCGCGAGTTCCTTGCGCAGCGCGTCGAGGTCCTGGGCGCGGACCGCGTCGAGGGCGAGGTGGCGCAGCGGAGTCTGGTCGGGTGGGTCGAGGGTCTGGAGGCTGAGCAGGGTCGGCGGCGTCGGGATGCCGATCGTGCGGAAGTCGGTGCTGAACCGGGCGGAGTCGCGCAGGATCGCCGTGCAGTCGGCGTGCCGGGTCATCAGCCAGGAGTCGATGCCCGCGTGCCAGTGGACGGGCTGGGCCTCGCGCAGCCGCCGGTAGACCGGGTAGGGGTCGGCGAGCACTGCCGGGTCGAGGGGGCTGAAGAGGGGGTCGGTGGCCTCAGGGGCGGGCGATGCGGTCACGGCTGTCTCCGGTGTTGGCGCCGACACCGACGCTGACGGGCGGCTGTGGGCCCGGCCCGTGGGCCGTGTCGCCGGCGGTCGTCGGAGCGTGTCCGGTGACCGGGCAGCGGCCGGGGGCCGGTGCGTGCAGGAACGCGGGCGACGACTCGTGGTCGTCGTAGTAGCGGTGGAAGACGGGGGTCACTCCGCCCGAGAGCGGGGGCACGATCCAGGACCAGTCGGCGGGCACGGTGCGGCGGGCCTTCTCCTCGCGTCGCAGGTGGCGCAGGAATCTTTCCGATTCGGTGTGGTGGTCGGTGATGGTGATGCCGTCCCGTTCGAACGACCAGAGCACCGCCACGTTCAGCTCGACGAGCGCCCGGTCCTTCCACAGGGTCCTGTCGCTCGTGCGGTCCAGGCCCAGCCGGTCGGCGATCTCGGGCAGCAGGTCGTAGCGCTGGGTGTCGACGAGGTTGCGGGCGCCGATCTCCGTGCCCATGTACCAGCCGTTGAACGGGGCGGCGCCGTACCGTACGCCGCCTATCTCCAAAACCATGTCGGAGATGACGGGCAGCGCGTGCCAGCGCAGGCCGAGGTCGGCGAACCAGTCGTGGTCGGGGTGGCGCAGCCTGACCTCCCGTACGGCGTCGGACGGGAGGTCGAAGAGCCGGGGCGGGTGGCCCGGCTCCTCCACGAGCAGCGGCAGGACGTCGAACCGGGTGCCGGGGCCGCCGGTCCAGCCGAGGGCGCGGACGCGGTCGGTGAGGTCGGCGGAGGCACGGTCGCCGGTGACGTGGCCGCCGGGGCTGCGGTGGCCGGCGTAGCGGATGAGCTGGGGGTTGCGGATGCGCGGTCCCGTGCCGTCCGGTGCGTCGGCCGCGAAGACGCTGATGGTGGGGCGGATCCGGCCGTCGTTGAAGGCCAGCCGCAGATGGTCGACGCACGCGCTGTGGATGTCCTCGGCGGTCCGAAGGTGGCGCAGGTCGCGTACGACGAGGCCGGGCCAGTACAGGCGCCCGATGCAGCGCCTGCTGTTGCGCCAGGCGACCCTGGCGCCGAAGGCCAGTTCGTCGGCGGTGTGCACATAGGTGCCGCTCTGGCGGATCTCGCGGCGGATCTCGGCCATGCGGTCGGCCGGCGGACGGTCGACGGCGTTCTCCGAGCTGTACAGCCGGATGAATGCGTCGGCGCGTGCGAGCAAGCCGGGTGCGTCGAGGTCTGCTGTGCCGGTGTCTGCGGGCCCTGCCATGCGCAACCCCCGTCAACGGTGCCGTAGCCCGGCAGGTCTGACCACGCCGGGCTACGGCCGTACGTTCTCATCTCTGCTTTCAGTGCAGGTAACGCATATCGGTTCACCTCCCTGCATGGTCCGCGTTTCCACGGCACCTCCCCGCGCTCGCGAATATCCCGCGAGAGCTGCGCAGCAATTGCTTATCGGGAGGCGGGAAATTCGGGCAGTCGTCAATCTATGGTTCGGCTCGACCACCGTCAACAAATCGCTCGAACACTCCGACTGCGACTGCGACTGCGACTATGTAATCGTCGATCCATTATTTCATCGCGTGATGGCGCAGGCAGAATTCCGCCAGGGCGTCGACGCGGAGCTCGGGATACTGAGGGCTGCGGAAAGCCCGGCCGTGAGGCTCCCTCACCCGCGGGAGGCGGACTCGGGGCTCACTCACCCGCGGAAGCTCGGCCTCGGGGCTCGCTCGGGTCCGAGGGCTCAGAGGGTGACCGGGAGCGCGGTGAGGTGCCAGCTGCCGGGGTTGGGCAGCCGCGGCACCTCATCGGGCGGGACGGCGAGCGCGAGGTCGGGGAAGCGGCTCAGCAGGGCATCGAGGGCCACCTCCGCCTCGACGGCGGCCAGGGACGCGCCGATGCAGTAGTGCGCTCCGTGACCGAAGCCGAACTGGACCGCGCCGGCGGGCCGGGTGATGTCGAGGGTGTCTGGGTTGTCGAAGACGCGTGGGTCGCGGTTGGCGGAGGCGATCACTGCCACCACGGAGTCCCCGGCGCGCACCTGCGCGCCGCACAGCTCGAAGTCCTCCAGGACGTAGCGGATGGCGGTCAGGAGCAGCGGGGGCCGCCACCGCATCAGTTCCTCCACGGCGCGGGGCATCAGGGACGGGTCGGCGCGCAGCGCGGCAAGTTGTTCCGGATGGGAGAGGAGGGCCACCACGGAGTTGGCGATGAAGTTCGCGAGATTGTCCTGACCTGCGAACACCGTGTGCCACACCATGGTGATCAGCTCGGTGTCGCTGATCCGGTCCGCGTCCTCGGCCTGGGCTCGCAGCAGGTCGGACACCAGGTCGTCGCCGGGCTCCTCGCGTCGCAGTCCGACGACGCGCTTGGCGCCTTCGATGGCATCGCGCAGGGCCTCGTCGTAGGCCTGGCCTCCGGAGCTGATCCGGGCGACGTAGGCACGCCACTGGGGCCGGTCCGTCTCGGGGATGCCCATGACGTCGCCGACGACGAAGGTGGGCAGCGGCTGGGCGAAGTGTTTGAGGAGGTCGATGGTGCCGTTTTCGGCGAGGCCGGGCAGGGTGTCGAGCAGCCGGTCGGCGCTGCGCCGGATCATGTCGCGGCGTTCGGTGGCGCGGCGGGCGGTGAAGGCTCGTACGGCGAGCTTGCGCAGCCGGCCGTGGTCGGCGCCGTCCATGTGCGACATGGTCAGCATGTAGGGGCGTACGTCGTCCGGGATCCGCTGGTTCCAGCTGTCGGCGGTCATGGCCAGGCGCGGGTCGCTCAGCATGGCCTTGGCGTCGCTGTGGCGGGTGACCGCCCATATCGATCCGAATCCCGGCGCCATGAGACGCACTATGGGGGTCTGTTCCCTCGCCCTCCCGTAGGCGGACATCGGATCGTTGAGCACATCGGGGTCGGTCATCGCGATCTCGGGGACGTCGACCCGGGAATTCTCACTGTTGAGCACGGCGCTCCCCCAATAAGATGTTAACGATTTCCGGTGCGGTGGGGACGATGTTAACCATGGTCTCCACCGACGGCAAACGTTCAAAAAGGCGAGGGGAGCGCCGTTTGACGCATTGAATTCCAGTCGGCTGCTTTATTCGCTCTTGTTGTAACGCAGCAGGCTGAGCGGCACGAACACGATCAGCAGCACCGCGCAGGAGATGAGGGCGGGTGCGAGGTCGGCGGTGCCGTCGCCGTTCATGAGGGAGCGGCTTGCGGTGACGACGTACCCGATGGGGTTGATGTCGACGAACGCCTTCAGCCAGCCGGGCATGGTCTTCGGCTCGGCGAAGATGTTGCTGGCGAAGGTCAGGAGCGACAGCAGCAGCATGCCGAGCGCGGAGACGGCCTGTGGGGTGCGCAGCACCAGGCCGAGGAACGTCCAGATCCAGGAGACGCAGAAGCCGAAGAGGACGGCGAGGAGCACTCCGCCGATGACGGCGAGAAGTCCGCCGTCGGGCCGGAAGCCCAGGGCGAGCCCGACGGCGACCACGACGGCCGACGAGATCAGATAGCGCACCACGTCGCCGATCAGGGCGCCGGTCAGTGGGGACGGCCGCCAGATCGGCATCGACTTGAAGCGGTCGAAGATGCCCTGTTGGAGGTCGGTGGTGAGGGCCACGCCGGTCTGCGTGGAGATGAACAGCACGCCCTGTACGAGGATGCCGGGCAGCAGGAACTGCAGGTATTCGCGGCTGCTGCCGGAGATCGCGCCGCCGAAGAGATAGGTGAAGATCAGCGTGAACATCACCGGCGTGATGGTCGCGTTGAACAGCTGGCCCGGCGAGCGCTTGATCTTCACCAGCGCCCGCCAGCCCATCGTGAGCGACGTGGACAGCGCCCCGGGGCGCTGCGGGGGGCGGGTGTCCTCGCCGAGGACCCGCTGAAGCCTCTCCTGCGCCTCGATCGGGCGCGCGGCGGTCGTCATTGGTTCTCCTCGTTCGTGGCGGCCTTGCGGCCGGACGTGCGACCCGGTTTGCGGGCGGCGGGCACCTCGGAGGTGGGGGGCCGCCCGGTCAGCGCGAGGAACACCTCGTCCAGGCTCGGGCGGTCCATGGCGAAGTCGTCGACCTCGATGGTGCGGGTGAGTTCGCCCAGGGCGCGCGCCACACTCCGGGGATCGGCGCCCCGCGCGGTGAGCTGGGCGGGGCCGGTGGTCTCCGCGGGTACACCCAGCGCGCCGACGAGGATGCGGCCGGCCTCCGGAAGGTCGTGGGGGTGCGTCAGTTCGACACGCAGGGAGCCGCGGCCCACCGAGGACTTCAGCTCACCGGGGGTGCCCTCGGCGACCAGCTTGCCGTGGTCGATGACCGCGACGCGCTGCGCGAGCTGGTCGGCCTCCTCCAGATACTGGGTGGTGAGCAGGACGGTCGTGCCGCGCTCCACGGTCGCCCGGATGATGCCCCAGACCTCGTTGCGGCTGCGGGGGTCGAGCCCCGTGGTCGGCTCGTCGAGGAACATCAACTGCGGCCTGACGATGAGCCCGGCGGCCACGTCCAGCCTGCGGCGCATTCCACCGGAGTAGCCGCGGGCCGGGCGGTCGGCGGCCTCGGCCAGATCGAACGCCTCCAGGAGATCGCGTGCGCGCTGCCGGGCGGCGGTGGAGCGGTAGCCGTGCAGCCGGGCGAGCAGCAGCAGGTTCTCCAGGCCCGTGAGGTCGTTGTCGACGCTCGCGAACTGGCCGGTGAGGCTGACCCGTTCCCGTACACGGTTCGCTTCGCGGACGACGTCGTGCCCGAAGACCCTGGCGCTGCCCGCGTCGGGGGCGAGCAGGGTCGCGAGGATGCGCAAGGTCGTGGTCTTGCCCGCGCCGTTGGGTCCGAGGACTCCGTAGACGGCACCGGCCGGGACGGACAGGTCGAGGCCGTCGACGGCCTTGGTGGCCCCGAAGGACTTCACCATGCCGACGGTCTCGACCGCGAGTTCAGTGCTCACATTCACCCTCGGGGTTGCTTGCGGCTGGGGTCGGGGGCCAGAGCGGTGGGCTCGGACCCGCGCTCCGACGGCGGGGTCGGGCCCACGCTCTGGGTGCCGCGTCCGGCTCGCTTCTGTGCCGCCTGGGGGGACCGGAGTCCAAGACCATAGGCAATGTCCTGCCAGGTCAGGCCGATGTCCCGGGCGACGAACAGCAGGCTCGCCTCCAGTACGTCCAAGTCGGCGCGGGCGCGCGGGAGCAACGTCAGGGCCGCCATGATGTCGGCCCTGTCCATCTCGGGCGCATCGGCCGAACGTCCACCGCCCGCGGCCCAGGAGGCGATGAGGTGCACGGCCTCCTGAGCGGTGGGACGAGCCGGCGGGTCGGTGCGCTGCGTCCGCTCGGCCTCGGCCAGGCGCTCGGCCACATGTCGCAGCGCCACGTGCTCACGGCGGGCACGGGCATGGTCGGGATCTTCGGCACGGTGCAGGGCGTCGGGCCCCTCCGCATGATCGGTCATGGAAGAAGCCTGGCGACTTCAACCAGCGGTTGTCAACCAGAAGTTGAAAACCTGCGGATGAAGTCACCGGAACGGAGGACAGGTTCAGCGCGGGGGCCGGACCGCTTCGCCTCTCGGCTCAGCACCGCGCCCCTCAACGGAGCGGCGTCGACCGGACGGCGCCACGCGCGCCGACCGGAGCGAACCGTGCCGCCGCAGCCAGGAAGGCGTCGTTCTCGGTGGCCGTGCCGACCGTCACACGCACCCCGTCGCCAGGGAAGGCCTTGACCAGGATCCGCTGCTCGCGGCAGTGCGCGGCGAAGGCCTCCGCTGCCGAACCGGCGGGCAACCACAGGAAGTTGGCGCCACTGACCGGCACGTCCCAGCCCGCGCCGCGCAACGCGTCCCGGACCCGCTCCCGCTCATCGGCGAGGTAGCGGCAGCGCTCCCGCACCTCCTGCTCGCAGTCCAGCGCGGCCACCGCGGCGCACTGGGCGAGGGTGCCGACCGCGTACGGGACCGCGACCCTGCCCAGCAGTTCGGCCACCGCCGGGGCCGCGAGGCAGTAGCCGATCCGCAGCCCGGCGAGCCCGTACGCCTTGGAGAAGGTGCGCAGCGCCACGACGTTGGTACGTCCCTGCCGCAACCGGTCGCGCACCAGGCCGAATCCGTCGAGCGGATCGTCCTCCCGCTCGGTGAACTCCGCGTACGCCTCGTCGAGGACCACCAGGACATCGGGCGGCACCTGGGCGAGGAAGCACTCCACGGCCGACCGGGACACGCTCGTCCCGGTCGGGTTGTTGGGCGAGCACACGAAGACCAGCCGTGTGCGGTCGGAGATCGCCGCGGCCATCGCCGCCAGGTCGAGGGCATGCCCCGCGGTCAGCGGCACCCGGCGCACCACCGCGCCCGCCGTCCCCGCGATGGACGGGTAGACCTCGAACGAGCGCCAGGGGACGATCACTTCGTCGCCCGCCGCACACACGATCTGGATCAACTGCACACACAGGCCCACCGATCCCGGCCCCAGGCAGACGGTGGCGGGCGGCACCCCGTGGCGCTCGGCGAGCCGGGCGGTGAGGTCGGCGGACGAGTTGTCGGGGTAACGGTTCAGCCCCTGGACCGCGCCGGCCAGTGCGGTCTGCACGGCGGTGGGCGGCGCGAACGGCGATTCGTTGCAGTCCAGGCCTATCGTTCCGGCTTCGGCGGCCCGCCCGCGAAAGAGCGGCAGGGCGTCCAGATCCGTCCGGACCCGCGGCCGGGCCGCGGGCGGCGGACGGTCCGGGCCGCGGGAGGTGGTCATGCGGAACGATCCTTGGCACCGGCGGCCGCATTCATCGCGTCCACCAGACTCTTGGGACGCATATCCGTCCAGTGCTGGTCGATGTAGTCCAGGCATTCGGCGCGCGAGGCCTCTCCGAACACGGTGTGCCAGCCGTCGGGAATGTCGACGATCACCGGCCACAGGGAATACTGAAGTTCATCGTTGATCAGTACGACGTATGCGGCGTTTTCGTCTTCGAACGGATTCGACATCGCCTCTCCGATTCTCTTTCCAGCTTTTTTCTCGGTGACGTCAAAAAGACTCTCACGGGTGCTGGGGCACAACAAGGCTGCCCTGCACGAGAGTCAGCAGTTCCGCGGCGTTCTCATTGAGAAAGAAGTGACCGCCGGGAAAGACCCCGACATCGAAGGCTGCGTCGGTGTGCGGCCGCCACTGCGCGGCGTGCTCCGGACCCGCTTTGGGGTCCTCGCGGCCCACAAGCACGGTGAGCGGCACGCTGACCCGCGCACCGGGAGAGGGCCGGTAGGCGGCCATCGCGCGGTAGTCGTCGCGCAGCGCCGGCAGGGCCTGCCGCAGGGCCTCGTCGTCGGACATCAACCGGTCGCCCGTGCCGCCCAGGACGCGCAGTTCGGCGATGATCCGCTCGTCGGTCCACCGCGCACCGCGCTCCTCCTCGCGCGGGCGGGACGGCGCGCGACTGCCGGAGGCGAAGAGGTGGCCGATCGCTCCCGGCCGCTCCCGCTGCATCAGTCGTACGGTCTCGAAGGCGACCAGCGCGCCCATGCTGTGGCCGAGGACAGCCGTCGGCAGCTCCGGCTCGGCCAGCAGCGCGTCGGCCGCGCCGCGTGCCAGTCCGTGTACGTCGGTGACGGCCGGTTCGGTACGGCGCCACTGTCGTCCCGGGTACTGGACGCCGACCACCTCGACGCCGGGCGGCGCGGCTCGCGCCAGCGGGAAGAAGGAACCGGCGGAACCGCCCGCGTGCGGGAAGCAGACCAGGCGGAACCGTGCGTCCCGGCCCGGGTTGAAGGACATCGTCCACCCGCCCACTTCAGCGCCCATGTCCCGACCCCCGCATCTCGCCCATTCCCTCTCCGTCGCCGGATTGCTTTGTTTCGTCGGCTGCGCTTTCTGCTCCGGGTGCGCTTCCTTCGCCGACTTCGTGGTTTCCGCCGGGTTCGTTGTGCCCGTCGGCTTCGCCGTTTCCGCCGGCCTCGTCATCCTTTCCTTCCGTCTCTCCTCCGTGCGGAGCGCGGTCCTTGTCGGGCCAGTCCGGGCATTCACCCCGCAGGTGGGCCGCCAATGCCTTCGGGGACGGGAAATCGTAGATGAGCGTGGACAGAAGCGGGACGCCGGTCGCGGCGACGATGCGGTTGCGCAATTCTATCGCGCCGAGCGAGTCGAAGCCGAGCTGGGGGAAAAGCGCCTCCGGCGCGACGGCCCCGGGCGAGTCATGTCCCAGCACCGAGGCGGCTTCCGCCCGCACCAGTTCGAGCAGCGACCCGGGGCGAACGGCCTCGGGCTGCCCGACGTGCCCGGCGCCATTCGTCGACGCGGTGCTCCCGTTCGGTGACGCGGCATTCCCCTTGGTCGCCGTCACGGCGCTTCCGTTCGTCGGCGCGGTGGCGGTCGGCCGGGTGGCGGCCGGCGCCGTGGTGAGGCGGGCCGCGACCGCGACCGGTGCCGCGGTGGCGACGGCCTCGTCGAAGAGGGCCAGTCCCCGGTCCACGGACAGTGCGCGGATGCCCTGGCGGGCGAGCCGGTCGTGGTCCTCGGCGCGCAGCCGCCCGGTGATGCCGCTCGTCGGCTCCCACAGCCCCCAGGCAATGGACAGCGCGGGCAGCGACCGGGCGTGGCGGTGCTCGGCCAGGGCGTCCAGGAAGGCGTTGGCCGCGGCGTAGTTGCCCTGCCCGGCCGAGCCGGTCACCCCGGCCACCGAGGAGAACAGGACAAAGGACGACAGGTCGAGGTCCGCGGTCAGTTCGTGCAGGTTCAGGGCGGCGATCGCCTTGGCCCCGAGCACTTCGGTCATCGCGTCCGGGGTCAGCGTGCCGATGGCCGCGTCCCGCGTCGTGCCTGCCGCATGCACCACCGAACCGATGCGGATGCCGCGCTTGGACAACTCGTCCAGGAGCGCTGCCAGAGCGTTCCGGTCGCCCGCGTCACATGCGGCGACGGTGACCCGAGCCCCCGATCCGCGCAGCTCTTCGGCCAGTTCGGCGCTGCCGGGGGTCGCATCGCCTCGTCGGCCGATCAGGACGAGGTCCCGTACCCCGTGCCGCGTCACGAGATGCCGGGCGAGGAACGCGCCCAGCGTGCCGAGGCCACCGCTGATCAGCACCGCGCGGTCGGTGTCGAAGTT
This sequence comes from Streptomyces sp. NPDC048416, assembly GCF_043200435.1. NCBI lineage: Bacteria > Bacillati > Actinomycetota > Actinomycetes > Kitasatosporales > Streptomycetaceae > Streptomyces > Streptomyces sp. NPDC048416. The sequence continues at coordinate 147,710 of NZ_JBICXU010000015.1, read as the reverse complement.
CCGGACGGTGAGGACCACTTTGCCCACGTGCCGTGCTTCGGCGACGTACCGGTAGGCGGCCGGGGCGTCGCGCACATGGCGCAGGGTGAGCGGCGGAGGCGTCAGGGTGCCGTCCTCGAAGAGCGGCAGGAGGCGGGCCAGCATCCGCTGAATGCCGTCGGGCCCGGCCTGGCGGATGTCGAAGACGGTGTACACGGCGCCGTCGTGCGCGGCCGCCACCTTTTCGGGGTCACGCGGGTCCGTCTTGCCCATCTCCAGGAACCTGCCGCCCGGCGCCAGAAGCCTCAAGGACGCGTCGGTGAGCGGTCCGGCGAGCGAATTGAGCACCACGTCCATCCCCGCACCTTCGGACGCGGCGCGGAAGGACGCCTCGAAGGCATCGTCGCGGGAGGAGGCGATGTGGTCGGAGTCGATACCCGCGTCCCGCAGTACCGGCCATTTCGCCCGGCTCGCGGTGACGAAGGCCTCCGCGCCTGTGAGCAGGGCGAGTTGGCGGGCCGCGAAGCCGACCGCGCCGGTCGCCGTGTGGATGAGTACGCGTTCTCCGGCGCGGAGCCCGCCCAATTCGGTTAGGCCGTAGTACGCGGTGAGGAACGCCACGGGTACGGCGGCCGCCTCGGCGAACGACCAGTGGGCCGGGACGGGCGCGAGCAGCCGCTCGTCGGTGACCGACATCGGCCCGATCGCGTCGAAGAGGCCCATCACCCGGTCCCCCGGGCGCAGTCGGCGCGCTCCGGGGCCGACCTCGACGACCACGCCCGCGCCCTCCACGGTCTGCCGCCCCTCGCCCTCGGGCACGCCGGCCCCCGGCTCGACGACGCCCAGCGTGAGCAGCACATCACGGAAGTTGACTCCGGCCGCATGCAGCGCCACGCGCACCTGCCCCTCGCCCAGAGGCGCGTCGGCGTCCGGCCACTCCACGAGGACCAGGGCGTCCGGGGTCCCGCGTCCCACGAAGTCCAGCCGCCAGTTTCCGTCGCCGGGCGGCACGTCGAGCAGCCTGCCCGTGGTGGGGACCAGCTCCGGGGTGAGCCACTTGCCCTTTCTGAGGGCGACCTGGGGCAGGCCGGACCTGAGGGCCCGGGTGAGCGACCCCGCCGACTCGCCGCTCGCGTCGATGTCCACCAGCTGGATCCGTCCCGGCTCCTCCTGCTGCGCGCATCGGCCCAGGCCCCATACTGCGGCGGCCACGGCATCCGTCGCCGGGTCGTCGTCGGCGGTGCCGACCGCTCCGCTCGTCACCAGGGCGATCCCGCAACGGGCGAGCGCCGGTGCGGCCAGAACCTCCTGTACGACGCGCAGCACGCCGGTGGTCACCTCGCCGACCTCGTCCATCGCGCCCACCGGGCACGGGATCACCACCGTGTCCGGTACTCCCCCGGGTGCCCGCCGGGCCAGTTCGGCGACGTCGGCACAGCGCTCGGCGTCAAGCGTGGGCAAGGCGTCATGAGGCTTACGGGTGCCGGGACTGCCGGGGACGACCAGCGCGAGCCGGCCGGGCTGCCGCCGCCCGGAGTCGTCGGGCTGTGCCCCGTCCTCGTCCCTGGTGAGGCGGTCCCTGGTGAGGCGGTTCCTGGTGGGCTGGTTCCCGGTGGTCCGGTCCCTGGTGGGCTGGTCCCTGGTGGGTTGGTCGGCCGCCGTCCAGCTCAGGCGCCGCAGCCGGCTGTCGTCCGTCATCGACGGCGAGCGCAGGACCAGGCCTGCGACCGACAGAACCGGGTTGCCGTCCGTGTCGGACAGCTCAAGCGCGACCTCGTCGCGACCCACGGCCGTCAGACGGACCCGCACATGAGGGGTGCTCGGGCGTGCGTGATAGGTGATGTCGCGCCAGGTGAAGGGGATGCGAACACCGGGGGCGCCCGCGCCCGATACGGGGGGCTCACTCGCGAGACCGAAGAGTTCGATCGGGTGCAGGGTGGCGTCGAGCAGGGCCGGGTGCAGGCCGAAGAGCGTGGTCCCCGAGGCGATGGACGCCGGTGGTACGAGTTCGGCGCAGATGCCGTCGGCCGTGCGCCACAGGGCGCGCAGTCCCCGGAATGCCGGCCCGTACGCGAGGCCGCGGGCGGCGAGGCGCGCGTAGTCGCCCTCCGGGTGCAGCGGCAGGGGCTCGGCGTGGGGCGGCGGCCAGGTCACCGACGGGATCGGGGCGGCGGAGCCGTCAAGGGTGCCGGCGCCGTCCGGAGCGCCCGCCAGGACGCCGGTAGCCGTGGGCTGCCATGCAGGATCGTGGTCGGCGGGAGCGAAGCCGGGGTCGGTGGACGTGCGCGCGTGGACGGTGAAGGAGCGGCGCCCGGAGCCGTCCGCGGCGCGTGCCACCACACGGAGTTCCAGCGGCGCCCGGTCGGGCACGACGAGGGGGCTGGTGAGGACCAGTTCCTCCACCCGGGCGCACCCTGCGTCGCGCGCCACCCGGCAGGCCAGTTCGGCGAGCAGCGCGCCCGGCACCAGGGCCTGGCCGGCCACCACATGATCGGCGAGCCAGGGGAGTTCGGCCGGATCCAGCCGCCCCGACCACACCAGATCGCGGCTGTCCGGCAGGTCGAGCGGCCGGTTGAGCACGGGGTGGTCCGTGCCGTGCGCAGCGCCTGTTCCAGCCGACTGCGGCGCGGACGCCGTCGGGTTGAGCCAGTACCGCCGGCGTTCGAAGGGGTAGGTCGGCACGGTGGTCAGTTGACCGCCCCAGGCGCCGGCCACGGCCGGCCAGTCCACGTCGAGGCCCGAGGCGAAGCCGGCCGCGAGGCCGTCCGCCACCGTCCGCGCCTCGTCGCGGGCCCCGCGCAGCAGCGGCACCACGACGGCACGGCCGTGCGCCCCGTCCCGGTCGGGGCTCTCGGCCAGGCCGGTGAGGACCGCCGACGCCATGGCCGACAGCGTGCCGTCGGGGCCGATGTCCAGGAAGTGCCGCCCGCCTTCCGCACGGGCGGCGGCGATGCCGTCGGCGAACCGTACCGGCTGCCGTATGTGGTCCGCCCAGTAGTGGGGCGACATGAGCTCCGCCGCCGTCGCCATCCGACCGGTCACGTTCGAGACGAGCGGAAGGACCGGTCGCCGGTACGTCAGCCCCGCCGCGATCTCCCGGAACTCGGCGAGGATCGGCGTCATGAGAGGTGAGTGGAAGGCGTGACTGACCGTGAGCGCCGTGGCCCGGTGCCCGGCGGCCTGCAACTGGTCGATCACGGTCGACACCGCTTCGCTCGCCCCGGAGACCACGACCGCCCGACGGCCGTTGACGGCGGCGATTCCCACCTCGTCCTCCAGGCCGATGAGCAACGGTTCGACGTCCTCGACGCCCGCCCGTACCGCGACCATCGCGCCTCCCGACGGCAGCGACTGCATCAACCGGCCGCGCGCGGCGACGAGTTGGGCCGCGTCCGTCAGCGAGAGAACGCCCGCGACATGGGCGGCGACCAGTTCGCCGATGGAGTGTCCCAGGACGATGTCCGGCCGCACGCCCCAGGACCGCAGCAGCTCGGACAGGGCGTACTCGGTGGCGAAGAGTGCGGGCTGAGCAAAGGCGGTCCGGTGCAGTGCCGTCGCCTCGCCGGTCAGGTGCTGCGCGAAGACGACGGATGCCAACGGCCGTTCCAGGTGCGGGTCGAAGGCGGCACACGCCTCGTCAAAGGCCTCCGCGTACGCCGGGAACCGCTCATGCAGTTGCTTGCCCATGCCGGGCCGCTGGGTGCCCTGCCCGGCGAACATGAGGACCCGGCGTCCGTCGGCGTGGCTCGCCCCACCTCGTGACAGAGGGGCCGCCGTGCGGTCCTCGGCCAGTGCGGCGAGGCCGTCGAGGAGCGCGGCGCCGTCCTCGAAGCGGATCGCCGCGCGGTGGTCGAAGCCGGACTGGATGCGGGCGGAGGTGTAGGTGACCGCCGCGACATCGGGGGCGGTCGACGCGCCGTCCGACGGGTGCTGCGACGCGGCCGGCCCGCTCAGCAGGGCATGGAGACGGCGGGCCTGGGTGCGCAGGGCCGTCGGTGTCTTCGCGGACAACACCAGGGGCAGTGCCCCGCATTGGTGGTCGACCGAGGCGCGGTCACCGTGGTCACGTACAGCTGTGCTCGCGGGGTCGTCGCGCATGTCCGTACCACCGGGTCCGTTGCGTACGCCCGTGCCTGCCGGTCCGTTGCGTACGCCCGTGCCTGCCGGTCCGTTGCGTACGCCCGTGCCTGCCGGTCCGTTGCGTACGGCCCTGCCCGCAGGACCGCTGCGTACGCCGCCCGTGTCCGCCGAAGCATGCCGTCCGCCACCAGCGGTAGGAGCATCCTGTACGTCCGTGCCACCGGCACCATTCCCTACGTATGTGTCCGCGGGGCCCGACGTATCGGCAGGGGGTTCTTCGAGGATGACGTGTGCGTTGGTCCCCGAGATCCCGAACGACGACACCCCTGCCCGACGCGGCCTGCCCTCCACCCGCTCCCACGCAACCTCCCGCGTCAACAACCGCACCGACGAACCCCACTCCACCCCACCCACCGGCTCCACCACATGCAACGTCCGCGGCAACACCCCATGCCGCAACGCCTCCACCATCTTGATCACACCACCCACACCCGAAGCCGCCTGCGCATGCCCAATATTCGACTTCAACGACCCCAACCACAACGGCCGCCCCACCTCACGCCCACCACCAAACACACCCACCAACGCCCCCACCTCCACCGGATCCCCCAACACCGTCCCCGTCCCATGCCCCTCCACCACATCCACCCCCCACGGCTCCACCCCCGCATCCACCAACGCCCGCCGAATCACCCCCTGCTGCGCCACCCCCGAAGGCGCCGTCAACCCATTCGACGCACCATCCGAATTCACCCCACTCCCCGCCACCACCGCCAACACCCGATGCCCCAACCCCCGCGCCACCGACAACCGCTCCACCAACAACATCCCCACACCCTCAGACCACCCCGTCCCCGAAGCATCCGAAGAAAACGACCGACACCGCCCATCCCCCGACAACCCACCCTGACGAGAAAACTCCACAAACGCACCCGGCGTCCCCATCACCGTCACCCCACCCACCAACGCCACATCACACTCACCCGACCGCAAAGAACCCACCGCCACATGCAACGCCACCAACGACGACGAACACGCCGTATCCACCGTCAACACAGGACCCTCAACACCCAACACATACGCCAAACGCCCCGACAACATCCCCCCAGCAGACCCCGTCAACAAATAACCGGACGACCCCCCACCCCCCTCCCACAAACGCGGCCCATACTCATAACCCATCCCCCCCACAAAAACCCCCACCCCACCACACCCACGCAACGAACCCGGAGCCACCCCAGCCCGCTCCAACACCTCCCACGACACCTCCAACAACAACCGCTGCGCAGGATCCATCCCCGCCGCCTCCCGAGGCGACACACCAAAAAACCCCGCATCAAACAACCCCACACCCTCAACAAAACCCCCCTCCCGCACCCCACACACCTCACCCGACAACACCCCCACACCCCACCCCCGATCCACCGGAAAACCAGACACCACATCCCCACCCGACACCACCACATCCCACAAACCCTCCGGCGAAACCACCCCACCAGGAAAACGACAAGCCATCCCCACAATCACCACAGGATCATCGGAGTGATCCGATGTACCGGTGGTGATGCGCGTCGGCGAGGCAGCCACAACCGTCTCGGCCGACGGGGTCTCCTCGGACGGCGGATCCGCGAACAGGGAACCCACGAACGTGCCCAGGGCGAATGGCGTCGGACAGTCGAACACCACGGTCGGCGGCAGCCTCAGTCCCGTCACCTCGCAGAGCCGGTTGCGCAGTTCCACCGCCAGCAGCGAATCGAACCCGGCGTCCCGGAACGCGAGGCCGGCGTCGATGCCGTTCCCACCCAGCACCTCGCCCGCGATCGACATGACGAGACGACGGCTCTCCGTCGTCCGTTCGGCTTCCGGCAGTTCGGCGATGCGTCGTGACCAGGGAGTTCCCGTCCGATCGGCCCCGGCGACATGGCCGGCAGGCGCGGTGGGGCGGGGCGTGGCCGGGACGGGCTCCCGGTCCAGCGCCGCCGCCACCACGATCGGCAGATCCAGGGCGCGGGCGGCATCGTACATGCGCAGCCCGCGGGCCGCGTCGAGGGGGCGCAGCCCGGTGCGACGTCCGAGGCGTTCGACGTCGTGCGCCGTCAGCCGTCCTGCCATCCCGTCGGGCAGGTCCCACAGGCCCCACGCCAGCGAACGTCCCGGGAGGCCGAGGTCGGTGCGGTGCTGGGCGAGTGCGTCGAGGAAGGTGTTGGCGAGGGCGTAGTTCCCCTGCCCGGCGGCGCCGAGGGTGCCGGTGGCGGAGGAGAAGAGGTCGAAGAAGTCGAGCGGCGCGGAGCGGGTCAGCTCATGCAGGTTCCAGGCGGCCTCGGCCTTCGGCCCCAGCACGGTGTCGAGCTGCCGCAAAGTCAGCGCACGGACAGTCGCGTCCTGGACGACGCCCGCGGCATGCACGATGCCGGTCAGCGGGTGGTCGAAGGGGACGGCTTCGAGCACCGTGGCGAGCGCATCCCGGTCGGCGCAGTCACAGGCGGCGATCCGCACCTCGGCTCCCATGCCCCGCAGCTCCCCCACCAGGCCGTCCGCCCCCGCGGCACGCGCGCCGCTCCGGCTGATCAACAACAGGTGCCGTACGCCGTGCCGGGCCACCAGATGCCGGGCGATGCGCGCACCGAGCGCACCGGTGCCGCCGGTCACCAGGACGGTGCCGTGCGGACGCGCCGGCGTAGTGGCGACCCCGGCGGCTCCCGGCGTGATGGCCGACAGGGGCACGGGCGCCGCCCCCGACCCGGTGGACGGCCGGGGTACGGAGGACAGCCTGGGTACGGAGGACAGCCTGGGTACGAGCAACACGCCGTCGCGCAGGGCGAGTTCGGGTGCATCGCCGATCGCCGCAGCGGTCAGGACCTCGCGCGTCAGACGGATCTCGTCGAAGCTCCCGTCCAGGTCGAGAAGGGCGAAGCGGTCGGGATGCTCCGATCGCGCAGTGCGGACCAGCCCCCACAGCGGTGCGTGGACCAGATCCACCGGTGCCTCGCCGGGTCCCATGCCTGTCCGCACCGCACCCCGGGTCACGAACACCAACCGGGTGTCGGCGAACCGGCTGTCGTCCAGCCACCTCTGGAGCAGCGTCAGCGTCGCGTGGGCGGCACTGCGCACCCTCTCGGGCACACGGTCCTCCCCGCCCGCGCCGGCCGACGGCAGGCAGGGCACCAGCACGGCGGCGGGCGCCGTGGCGCCGGCGTCGAGCCGCGCACCCGCCTCCGCCATGTCAAGGACGGCGGTGAGGCTCGAATGCGGGCCGGACCCGAGCACCCAGCACATTTCGGCGTCGGAGGCGGGCTGCGGAACGGTGCCGTCCGCCCGTGGCTCCCACGTCACGTGAAGAAGTCCCTCGTCCGCGGGGCCGTCCGAAGCGGCCCGAAGCACCAACGAGTCCACGGCGGCCATCGGTGTGCCGTACTGGTCCGTGATCCGCAGCGCCACCCTGTCAGGGCCGACGGGTGACACCCGTACCCTCAGCTCCGTCGCGCCGCCGCCGTACACCCGTACGCCGCTCCACGAGAAGGGCAGCCGAACCCGGCCGTCGGCCGCGCTCTGCCAAACGGTCGCGTGCAGCGCCGCGTCCAGGAGCGCCGGGTGCAGACCGAACCCGGACGTGTCGGTCCCCTCGGGCAGCCGTACGTCGAGACACATGTCCTCGCCCAGCCGCCAGGCCGCCTCAAGGCCACGGAAGGTGGGTCCGTACGCGTATCCGGCTTCAGCCAACTCCTCGTAGATTTCCGTCAGTTCCACGGGTTCCGCGCCGGGCGGGGGCCATGTCGTCTGGTCGAAGTCCACCGGTGTCCGGGGAGCGCGCGGTGCGAGGAGCCCGGCGGCATGTCGAGTCCAGTCGGCGGATCGGGTCGCGTCGGTGGCCCGGTTCGCGTCGGTGGCCCGGTTCGCGTCGGTGGCCCGGTACTCGTCGGCGGCTCGGTACCCGTCGGCGGCTCGGCTGATGTCGGTGGATCGGCCCACGTCGGAGGCCCGGTTCACGTCGGAGGCGCGGTTCATGTCGGAGGCGCGGTTCGTGTCGGAGGCGCGGTTCGTGTCGGAGGCGCGCGCCGACTCCTGGGTCCCGCTGCCGGGGCGCGCGTACACGGAGAAGGGTTGTTCTCCTGTCTCACCGACCGCGCCGACGACGAACTGGATCTCGATCGCCCTGCCGTCGTCGGGGAGGCCGACCGGTGCCTCCTGCGTGAGTTCGGTGACCGTCGCGGCTCCGTCGAGCGCGGCGATGTGGGCGGCCAGCTCGACCAGGGCTGTTCCCGGCAGCACGGTGTGCCCGTCGATCCTGTGGTCGGCCAGCCAGGGGTGCGTGAGGGTGGACAGGGTGCCGGTGAGTGCCCGCGCGTCGCGGTCCGCGAGGGTGACATCGGTGTCGAGCAGCGCATGCTGCCCGCTGTGCGGCGGGCGCGGCGCATCGGCGTTCAGCCAGTACCGCCGCCGCTCGAACGGGTAGGTGGGCAGCACGATGAGGGGTCGCCTGGGGATGACGGCCTGCCAGTCCACCGGCAGGCCGCGCACATAGGCGGCCGAAAGCGCCGATATGAGCCCGCCTGCGCCGTCGCCGTCGCCGGGGCGGAGCGCGTCCAGTAGCCGCGGGCGGTCGGCCGGGTTCGAGTGTTCGCCCCCGCCGGCATGGCCGGGTGCGCCCGGGTGGCCGAGAACACCCGGATGCCCGGAAGCCTGCGGATGGCCAACATCCCGTGCGGCGCCGACGGCACGGGGATCATCGGGCGCACCCGTGGGACCGGCTTCGTCCGGATGACCGGCCCCCGGGCTCCCGGGTACGCGCCGATGACCAGCCACCTCTTCGGGGTCGGCTACGTCGAGGTGACCGGAGTCCGGGGTGCGCGGCGTCGCGACGAGCCGAGGGGCGCCCGGCATCGCTATGAGGGTGCGGCGACCGTCGTCGGCCAGGTGGCGCAGCGCCGCGCCGAGGTCGACGGGTTGCCGTGCCGCGTGCAGCCAGTATGCGGCGGTGAGTTCACGTTCGGCATCGAGCGGCATGCCGGTTCGCGACGAGCAGAGGTCGGTCTTCGTGCGGCGCGGGGTCACTCGGGCCGTGGCCGCTCGTACGTCGTCGTCGGAGCCTTGGCGCACGTGCACGGCGCAGAGTCGTGCCGCCTCGTCGAGCGTCAGCGCGCCGGTGACGTGGGCCGCGACGATCTCTCCCACACCTTGTCCGAGCGCCGCGTCGGGCCGCACACCGCACTGCTCCCACAGCCGTGCGAGACCGGTACCCACCACGAACGCCACGGCCTCCGCAGGGTCGGCAGGACTCAACTCGCCCACGTTGCGGCCCAGATGGACCGCGAGAGCGGCGGCGCACTCGTGTACGTGCTCGGCGAACGCGGGGGACGCGGCCAGCAACTCCCGTGCTGCGGCTGCGAAGTCCGGACCGGACCCGGCCGCACCGACACCGACACCGTCCCCGGAACCAATACCAACACCACCCGCACCCGCACCCGCACCCGCACCCGCACCGAAGACGAATACGGCACGGGCGCGCCCGCTCACGGTCCCGGTCCCACCCCCGGCCCCGGTCCCGGTCCCGCTCCCGGTCGACAGCAGGGCGTCCGGCACCCCGGCCGCCAGGGCGTCCAGTGTCCCGCGGTAGTCGCCGTCCGCGCCGGGCAGCACGGTGGCGCGGTGGTCGAAGCCGGACTGAATGCATGCGGCGGTGTACGCGACGGCGGACGGGTCGACGGGGCCGTCGTGCGCAGACCGACACTCACCGCCGCCGGAGAGGAAGTCAGAGAGGCGGCGAGCCTGCGCACGCAGGGCAGTCGGTGTCTTCGCGGACAGCACCAGCGGCAGCGCCACGGGGCCGGCGACCTCGTCGGCAGCGCTGCTCCGCTCGTCGCTTTCGGCGTGGAACTCGACGTCACCCTCGGATGCGGTCTCGGAAGCGGACTCGGAAGCGGTCCCGGAAGCGGTCCCGGAAGCGCACTGGGAAGCGGACTCGGAAGCGGTACCGGAGGCGACGCCGTCGTCCGACCGGGTGTGCGGGAGGTGAGCCGTGGCGGCCTGCGGGTCGCGAAGAATCGGCGTCGGATTCTCGGCGGCCCCGTCCACTCCCCCGGACCCCGCCTCATAGTCGCTGAACTCAGGGGGTTCTTCGAGGATAGGGGGTTCTTCGAGGATGACGTGTGCGTTGGTCCCCGAGATCCCGAACGACGACACCCCCGCCCGACGCGTCCTGCCCTCCACCCGCTCCCACGCAACCTCCCGCGTCAACAACCGCACCGACGAACCCCACTCCACCCCACCCACCGGCTCCACCACATGCAACGTCCGCGGCAACACCCCATGCCGCAACGCCTCCACCATCTTGATCACACCACCCACACCCGAAGCCGCCTGCGCATGCCCAATATTCGACTTCAACGACCCCAACCACAACGGCCGCCCCACCTCACGCCCACCACCAAACACACCCACCAACGCCCCCACCTCCACCGGATCCCCCAACACCGTCCCCGTCCCATGCCCCTCCACCACATCCACCCCCCACGGCTCCACCCCCGCATCCACCAACGCCCGCCGAATCACCCCCTGCTGCGCCACCCCCGAAGGCGCCGTCAACCCATTCGACGCACCATCCGAATTCACCCCACTCCCCGCCACCACCGCCAACACCCGATGCCCCAACCCCCGCGCCACCGACAACCGCTCCACCAACAACATCCCCACACCCTCAGACCACCCCGTCCCCGAAGCATCCGAAGAAAACGACCGACACCGCCCATCCCCCGACAACCCACCCTGACGAGAAAACTCCACAAACGCACCCGGCGTCCCCATCACCGTCACCCCACCCACCAACGCCACATCACACTCACCCGACCGCAAAGAACCCACCGCCACATGCAACGCCACCAACGACGACGAACACGCCGTATCCACCGTCAACACAGGACCCTCAACACCCAACACATACGCCAAACGCCCCGACAACATCCCCCCAGCAGACCCCGTCAACAAATAACCGGACGACCCCCCACCCCCCTCCCACAAACGCGGCCCATACTCATAACCCATGCCCCCCACAAAAACCCCCCCCCCACCACACCCACGCAACGAACCCGGAGCCACCCCAGCCCGCTCCAACACCTCCCACGACACCTCCAACAACAACCGCTGCGCAGGATCCATCCCCGCCGCCTCCCGAGGCGACACACCAAAAAACCCCGCATCAAACAACCCCACACCCTCAACAAAACCCCCCTCCCGCACCCCACACACCTCACCCGACAACACCCCCACACCCCACCCCCGATCCACCGGAAAACCAGACACCACATCCCCACCCGACACCACCACATCCCACAAACCCTCCGGCGAAACCACCCCACCAGGAAAACGACAAGCCATCCCCACAATCACCACAGGATCATCGGCGGTGGAATCGGGTGATGTCCTCGTGGCCGCTCGTGCGGGAGCGGTGTCGGTGGGGGCCTCCTGAAGGGTGGTCAGGAAAGCGCTGAGGGCCAGGGGGGTGGGGTGGTCGAACACCGCGGTCGACGGAATGTCCAGACCGGTCGCCTCGGTCAACCGGTCCCGCAGTTCGGCCAGCATCATCGAATCGAAGCCCGCGTCCCTGAACGCCACCGCGCCGTCGCATGCGGCGCCGCCCAGCACGTCGCCTACCACCGAGAAGACGGTCTCCTCGGTGGATATCGCCGAGCGGCGCGAGGGCTCGGGAGCCGGACCGTCAGCCGCTTCCGTGCCGGGCTCGGTCAAGGCGGCCTCGGGCCACCAGTACGACGCACGCTGGAAGGCGTACGAGGGCAGCTCGACGACCCTGGGGCGCCTCCCGGCGAAAGCAGGGCTCCAGTCGATCTGCACGCCCCGCACGTACAACTGCCCGAGGGCCCCCGTGAAGTCCGGTCCGGACGGCGAACCGTTCGGCGTGGTCCAGGATCCCGTGTCCGGCGTACGCACACCGAGCCGTCCCGTGACGTCCAGGCACAGGGCCTCCGCGGATCCCGGCTCCGCGAACTCACCCCATTCGGGGGCGACTTCACCCGTGGCGACGAGGCGCGTACCCTCTTCCGCCGTCAGTAGACCCCGGACGACGGCAGCGGCCACCGTGCCCGATCCCGCCGGGACCCGCACCGCGTCCGGCCGGACCCCGTACGCACCCCAGACCGCCGCCAGCGCGAGCGTGAGGGCGAACACGCATGCGGCAACGGCCTCCGGTCCGGGCGCGTCGGCCTCGGTGGCGCGCAGGACGTCGGTGGCGGACGGCAGGCCGTAGGGCGCGCAGAGCTCGTCGTACGGGGCAAGTGCCGCGGCGAACTCGGCCGAGCAGGACAGCAAGGTGCGTCCGGCGTCAAGGCACGCTTCGGCCGTACTCGGGAACAGGAAGGTCAGGGGGGCGATCGGCTCTGTGGCACTGCCCGTGGTGACCGCGTCCGTCGCCGCGCCGAGAGCCAGGGCGTCGAGAGCCGCCACGAAGTCCTCATGGTCCGCAGCGACGACAACTGCCCTGTGGGAGAAGGCGGTTCGGGTGGTGGCCAGTGAGTAACCGATGTCCTCGACCCGGCAGGCCGGGTTCGCCGTCACGTGGTCCCGCAGCTTCCGGGCCTGGTCCCGAAGAGCCTGTGCGCCGCGCCCCGAGAGTGTCCATGGCACCGGTGCCGGGTGCTGGGCGGTGGCGTCATCGGCCGGTCGGTCCTGAGCGGCCGACGCGCCGGGCACGTCGGGCGCCGCCGACATGACGACATGGCAGTTGGTGCCTCCCATGCTGAAGGAGGAGACCCCTGCCACCCGTTCCGTGCCCTCGTGAGCAGGCCACTGCTCGGCCCGCGTCTGCACGGTGAGGCCGAGCCCGTCGAGGTCGATCTCGGGGTTGGCCGACTCGAAATTGAGGCTCGCGGGAAGGACGCCATGGGCCAGGGCCAGGGTGACCTTGAGCAGGCCGGCGATGCCCGCCGCCGCCTCCAGGTGGCCGATGTTGGTCTTGACGGAACCCACCCGGAGCGGAGCGCGGCCGCTTCGTCGCGCGCCGAACACCGCCCCGAGGGCGTCCGCCTCGATCGGGTCGCCCACCTTCGTGCCGGTGCCGTGGAGTTCGACGTACTGCACGTCTTCGGGGGCGACCCCTGCCTGGCGGTGCGCCGCGCGCAAGGCGTCGGCCTGCGCCGCCGCGCTGGGCACGGTCAGACCCGCGCCGCTGCCGCCGTGGTTCACTGCGCTGCCCCTGATGACCGCGTGGACGCGGTCGCCGTCGGCCAGCGCCCTGGCCAGCGGCTTGAGCACGACGAGACCGGCGCCCTCGCCCCGTACGAAACCGTTGGCGCGCGCATCGAAGGCGCGGCTGCTGCCGTCCGGGGACAGTCCACCGAAGGCCTCCGCGAGTTCCGCGCCGTCCTCGGTGATGTTCAACTGCACGCCGCCGGCCAGGGCCAGGGATGCCTCGTTGCTCCGCAGACTGGCGCAGGCCAGGTGCACGGCCACCAGGGACGAGGCCTGGCCCGCGTCGACGGTCAGGCTCGGACCGTGCAGATCGAGGGCGTACGAAACGCGGTTGGCGATGACGCTGCGGTGGGTCCCCGCCATGGCGTGGTGCGAGAGCGGCGCCGCGCCTTCGCGTCGGATGACACCGGCGTAGTCGTTGGCCGAAACCCCGAGGAAGATGCCGGTGTCGCCGCCGCGCAGCTCGGCGGGCAGGAGCCCCGTCGACTCCAGGGCCTCCCAGCTCAGTTCCAGCGCCAGCCGCTGCTGCGGGTCCATGGCGTTCGCCTCACGCGGCGATATGCCGAAGAAAGCGGCGTCGAATCGGTCCCGGTCGGGCAGCGTCCCCTCGTGCCTGCCGGTCTCGGGCGAGCGCCTGATGGCCGAGCGGCCTTCGTGCAGCAGGCGCCAGTAGTCGCCCGGCGCGGGGGCGTCGGGGAAGCGGCATGCCATGCCGATGATCGCGATCGGGGCGTCCTGTGCCGTCGCCGGCTCCGCGAAGCCGTCCGCGATGCCGTTCGCCACGCCGTCCGCCATGTGTGCCCCCACTGTCGTGTCCCCGCCCCTTCTGATCCCGCTAGATCCCGCTGGTTCCGCTGATCCCGCTGATCCCGCTGGTTCCACCGGCTTCCGGTTTCTGCCGGTCTCTCTGCTTCCGTGCCCCGCCTACGGGTGCCGGCGACGCCTCACCACGTCACCCGCAACGCGCCGAGGCCTCGGGTGATCAGCCCGTCCTTCCACACGACTGCGGGCGCCGCGGGCTCGTCCCCGGCCAGCCGCAGGGCGGGAAAGGACCCGAACAGTTCAAGCAACGCCGTCCGCACCTGGAGCCGCGCAAGGGGGGCTCCGAGACAGCGGTGTATTCCGTGCCCGAAGGTGAGATGGGGCGATGAACGGTCGTCCCGAAGGAGTTCCGGTTCGTCGAATACCTTGTCGTCGCGATTTCCGTGCAGCAGGGAGACGACCACCGCTTCACCCGCCCGGACGCGGATATCACCGAGCTCGACGTCTTCGAGGGCCACACGCGGAAAACTGATCGCCGTGGACGGGGTGACGCGGAGCAGTTCTTCGACCAGTTCGTCCGCCCGCGCCTCGTCCTTGACGAATTCCCGGGGAATTCTCTCCTGGAGTACGGCAAGTGCGCAAAGGCCGATCTGCCCGACGGTCGTCTCGTATCCGGCGGTGAGCAACGCGAGACCGAGGCTGACGAGTTCGGCTTTGGACAGGGCGTCGCCGTCGTGGGCCCGGATGAGGTCGGTGAGCAGGTCGTCGTCGTCCCGCAGTCGCTTGCGGTCGATCAGGGTCGACATGTAGTCGACCAGCTGGAGGCGCTGCCGGCTCTTCTCCAGATCGCTGCTGGCGGTGATGTCGAAGAGCACTTCCACCCAGGAGGAGAAGATGCCCCGGTCCTCGACGGGCACTCCGAGCAGGGTGCACAGGACGGCGAGCGGCAGGGGTTCGGCGAAGGAGGACACCAGGTCGGCGGGGGTGTCGAGACGGCTCATGTTGGCCAGTAGATCGGTGGCCGTCCGCCGCACCAGTGGGGTCATGCCGGTCATCTTGCCCGTGGTGAAGGCGGCCGCGACGATCCTGCGCAGCCGTGCGTGGTCGGTGCCGTCCAGGCTCATCAAGGAGGTGGGAGAGGGCGCCGCCGAGTTCAGCCGTGGGGCTCCGGGTGCCGCGGCGGCGGCCCTGCTGAACCGCCGGTCGGACAGCACGAGGCGTCCCAGGGCGTAGTCGCTCACCAACCACATCTCGTCGCCGGGCGGCGTCCGTATGCGCTTTACCGGAACGGTGTCGGCACCGGTCATGAATTCCGGTAGCGGGCCCAGTTGATGGGGACGAAGCACGGCGGACAATCCTGACTCCTCGCCTCTTCTTCGGAAACCGACCAGGCCACCAACTCGTGTACTCCGTGCGATATTTGGTGGCCCCGGTCCGGACGTCAGCGTAGCCGCGCACACGAGATGTGACCACGAACGCTCGGAAAGACCGATCGAGTACGACGACGTACGAGAGGTGACCCATGGATATCGCAACCAGGCAGGGCACATTCAGTACGGGCCTGCCCCATCTCGCCTTCGGCTCCGGAAAGCCGTTGGTCTGTCTGTCCGGATTCACGATGACGCATTCGGTGCCGCCGCCCGGTGCGCAGCGGCGCAGGGCGGCCCGGCTGATGGCGCCGTACGTCGCCGCCGGGTACGAGGTGTTCTGGACGAACCGCCGCCCCGGTATGCCGGTCGGCACGACGATGGGTGAGCTGGCCGCCGAGCACGCCGAGGCGTTGCGTACGCGGTTCCCCGGTCCCGTACCCGTCGTCGGACACGGGACCGGGGGTGCGATCGCCCTGCAACTGGCCGTCGACCACCCCGATGTGGTCGACCGGTTGGTTCTGGCCTGCGCCGCGTACGCGCTGGGGCCGGTCGGCAGGCGCTTTCACCGGGAGGTGATCGCGGCGGCCGAGCGGGGCCGCTCCGGCATGCATCGGGCGGCCCCCGCCCTCACCCGCAACCCGGTGCTGCAACGCCTGCTGATGGTGCCGCTATGGCTGGCGGGACGGCTGAATCCGCCGCCGCGCGACACCTCGGACATGCGGGCGACACTGCTGGCCGAGGACGGTTTCGATGTCCGGGACCGGCTGGCGGAGGTGAGTGCGCCCACCCTGGTGGTGTGCGGTGGCCGCGACCACTTGTGGCCGCAGGAGATGTTCGACGCGACCGCGGCGGGGATACCGGGCGCACGGCTGGTGCGGTACCCGCGCCGCGGTCACAACCTCCTGGGAGCACCGGAGTTCGCCCGTGACGTCCGCGCGTTCCTCGACGCACCCTGAGCGCGGCGACTGCCTACGCGCCGTCCCCACAAGCCGTATGCGCGACCTTCGTGTGCACGTCCCCTCCGCACGCCGGGACACCTGCTCGCACCGCGCGGCCGCGTCCCGGCGCCCGCGACCCGCTCCGCGTCCGGCGCGGGCCGTATCCCGGCGCCGCATCCCGGCGCGGCGGCCCGCTCCGCGTCCGGCACATGAACCGGGGCCCGGGCGGCGGCAGGGTCACCCCACCTCCGTCGAGGTCTCGGACGTCCGTTCCGAGAGCCGGTCCGCGAGGCACTGCCACGCGTTGGCGCACTCCCGGGCGAGGCGGGCCACCACCTCCTGGCGGTGGGGCGGCACCGCCTCCACGATGCGGGCCCACCCGTCCGCGTCGACGGAGCAGACCCGCAGCGCGCGCAGCAGAATTTTGCCGGCCATGGTGAGCCGCAGGGAGGGGTCCTTGCTGAGGCTCACCAGCAGGACCTCGCTGGCCGGTCCTTCGGGCCGGAAGGAGCGCCGGACCATCGTCCCCGAAGGGCTTTCCCGTACCACGGCCTGTCGTTGTTGCGGCGTGACCAGTGGCTCGCCCCGGTTGAGCCGGGCCCGGACATCGCTCGCGGTGGCCGCCGAGATCCCCGCGAGTCTGGCTATCTCGCGCAGCGAGGCCTCCGGGTTGGCTCGCATCAACTCCCCCGCGCGCAGCCGCCCTTCGGCTCCGTTGCGGGGGCGCACCCGTCCGTCCCGGCCGATGCTGGCGTTCGGCTGCTCATTTTGCGCAGTCGAACGCTGCCGTACGGTCCCCACCGTGTTCGCGGCAAGACCCACCACCTCGGCGATCCTGCGGTCGGACCACTGGGGGTGCGAGGCGACGATCCGGGCTGCCGCGGCTTTGCGGTCGGACAGCGAAAGGGGCAGCCCGTGCTCGCTGTTGAGCCGGACCGCGAGGACGAAGGCGTCGGCCTCCGCGCCGTCGAAGTAGCGGACCATGATGTGGCCGTCGCCGCGCAGGAGCGCGGCGCGCAGTCGGTGTGCGCCGTCGATGACGCGCATCGTGGAGCGATGCACCACGATGGGCGGGAGCGGTGCGTGCAGCGCCGCCAGGAGTTGGACGTGCTCCGCGTCCTCCCCGCCGGTGCGCGGACCGCGCGACGTCTGAAGGGCTCCGACGGGCACGCACTCGGTGGCCGGCGCCGGCGCTTCCCCGGCGGCCGAAGCCGTGCCCCTCCCGCCGCCCCGTCCCTCGACGTCCACACCGGACACCTCCGCCGCCGTCCGAACGGCATGGGCTTTTAACCTACCGATCATTGATCAATCACCTCGGGGTGCGTGGTTTGGGCCGGAGGGCGATCGTGCGTCGGTGGAAATGGGCAGCGCGGCAGGACCGCTTCTGCTCTGTGACGGGTGCTTCCGATGTGACTCAGCGGTACGTCATGCCGAGCAGGCGGAGGCGATAAGTCGATAGAACGGCCGTGGTTCGGCGGCGGGCCCGAGCGCCATGGGTGCGCGCCGCTTCACCTTCTCTCAGGCCATTTCGGCGCCGTATCGTCGGGGGAATTCCTCATGAAAGGAGAAGAGGAGGGCCAGGGTCGTGAGGGTGAAAATAAAAACGCAGTCCGCACAGTCTTCGCATACGGCCATCACCCCCCGTTGCAGAATAGTCCCGTCCATCGGATTCCTTGCTCGCCCTCTGTTACGGAACATCGTGACACTGCGCAAATTTGATCGCTTTCGGCCGATGTCTGTCAAGACGAAGAGTCTGTACAGAGCATTCGGCGGGTGTCTCGGGGACCGCTGGTTTGAAGCCCCTCGAACGCTCGGAAACCCGATACCGCCCGGCTGGCACGGCGGCGGCGGGGGTAAGAACAGGACGCTTCACCGTGGTGGTCAGGCGTGGCGATACGCACGGTCATCACGTACGGAGGGCTGCGTTCCGATCCCGGCGCCGAACCTCGGCGAGCAGATCCGGCCAGTTGAACCGGGCGCCGCCGTGGGACCGGCGCAGGCGGCGGAGCAGCCGTCGGCGCGCCAGCCGAAATGCCACCGCGCACACCATCAGCGTAATTCCGGGCGCGACCGCCATGAACGAAAGCCCGAAAAAGTAACGGTGGTGTGGCCCGTACCCGCCGATGACGGCACAGCGCGCAATGTCGTCGATCTCGTCCCGGCTGAGCAATGCGTAATGCGCTCGGTCACCCATCGATCGAGCATCCCAACCCGCAGAAAAGCAGGCAAGGATTCATCGAAGGCCATGCGACCAACACACTCTCCGCGAGCCATGAAAACCTGTGGCCGAAAAACAAACCACCGGTTTTGCCGCAGGGTCCGGGGTCGCTTGGCCGACGTCGCCCGTAGGCCGACTCGATCCCACTCGATCTCACTCGATCCCACTCGGATGGTCTCAGCATCGGGATGTTCGGTGTACCTTCTGTCCTGAGCGCGATGCTTGACAGCTGAGCCGAACGGCGCACACGACGGTGCCGTAGGAACGAAAGGGAGTCGCGGATGGTCCGGTTGACCCGGGCGCAACAGCAGGAGCGCACCCGCGCCGCCGTGTTGGCGGCGGCGAAGGCCGAGTTCACCGAGCGTGGATACGCCACGGCGAAGGTGGACCGGATCGCCGAGCGGGCCGACCTGACGCGTGGCGCGGTGTACTCGAACTTCCCGAGCAAGCGCGCCCTTTATCTGGCCGTACTCATCGACATGGTCGAGCGCGCGGCCGGCCCGCAGGACGCCGCCGCCGACGGGTTCCCTCCCTCGGCTGCGCCGGCCCGGGCTTCCACCCCCGAGGCCCTGGGGGCGTTCGCCCGCATCTGGCTCGAACGGCTGCCGCTGGCCGACCACGATCCCACCGCCGGCCGAGTGCGTCCCGGCTCACTGACCGAAGTCCTGGACGACGAACCGATCCGTGCCGCGTTCGGTCAAGTGACCCGTCTGGAGGCGCTGTTGCTGGCGCTCGCGCTGGAGTCGCTGGACGCACGCGCCTGCACCGGCGCGCCTCCCGCGCGTCAGGTGCGGCGAGCTCAGCTGGTCCTGCGGCTGCTCGACGGCCCGGGTGCCTCGGCGGATCCGGCCCTCGGATTCGGCGACCCCTTCGACATCGCCCAGGCCTGCGCACACCTGGGTGGCCTCGCACTCGCCGACGCCTGGAACCCTCCGCACCTGCCCTACGTCCCACCCGCGCGAGCCTGCCGGGACCGTTGGGACCCGCCGCGTGAACTGCGTGACCTGCTCAGCGGACGCATGGTCGGGTTCGCCGAGGCCGGTGTGATCACGGTCCTCGGCACCCACCGTCTGGAAGCCGCGGAAGAGGCCGTCCGCAGTGCGCGGCCCGGTGATCTGGTCACCGTGGCCGTCGCCACGGCCGACCCCGCCGAGCTCGGGCGCCTCGTCCAACTGAGAATCGGCGACTTCGCCCGCTGTCTGTGGCGCGCGTTCGACCCCGACTGCCGTCCGCGCCTGCGCCTCGTCCTCGACGAGCACGGCCTTTTGGCGTCGGCCGTCGGCGTTCCGGACGCCGACGACACCACCGAGTACGCGGTCCGCGTACGGCACCGGACGATCGTCACCCGAGCCCAGGGGCCGGGCGCCGCGCATGCCGCGGCCACCCACGACCTCACCTCCGCAGACGTTTCCCCCACCACACCCGATGAGGCCGCGCCATGACCCAGCCCGTTTCGTCCCACACCACCAGCACCGATCTGCTGGTGCTCCACGCCCTGCGCTGCATCGGCTTCTCGGGCCTGTCCGCGGTGGCCGGTGCGACAGGACTGCCCGAGTCCGACGTCGAGTCGGAACTGATCGACCTCGCCGTCGCCGGGCTCGTCACGCGCACCGCGGGTGACTTCGGCGGCTGGGGTGTCACGGACGCGGGCCGTTCCGCGGACGCCGAGCGGATCGCCGACGAGGTCGCGACCGCCGGAGTGCGGCCCGCTCTGGCCGCGGCCTTCGACCGCTTCCTCGTCCTCAACCCCGAACTCCTCGACCTGTGCACGGCCTGGCAGACTCGTACCGTCAACGGCGCCATGACGATGAACGACCACAAGGACTCCGCCTACGACGCCCGGGTCCTCGACCGGTTCACGGAGTTCCACCAGCGTGCCGAGCCCGTGTGCGCGGAACTGTCCGCGGCGCTGCTCCGGTTCCGGCGCTACCCCGTGCGGCTCGCCGACGCGCTCGCCCGCGCGAGGTCCGGCGCGCTGGAGTACGTGACGGACAGCACCGCCTCCTACCACACCGTGTGGTTCCAGCTCCACGAGGACCTGCTGGCCACGCTCGGCATCCCGCGCCACTGAACCCACCGTCCGACCGCCCGCGGTTACCCCTCCCCTCCCCCTCCACCTTCTCCCCCGCAGCCGAAGCAGCAGAGGCGACGCAGAGATGACAACGCGATGACCTGGATTCACCCGCTCTCCGCAGAGGTCGAGGAGACCGTGGATGTCCTCGGCGGCAAGGCGCAGGGGCTCATCGTGCTCCGACGTCTGGGGCTGCCCGTGCCACCGGGGTTCGTCATCGGTACGGAGGCATGCCGTGCCTACCTTCGTACCGGGCGGCCTCCGCAGGGCCTGGCCGCCGAACTCGCTGAAGCAGTAGCCGAGTTGGAGGCTGCGACGCAGCGCGAGCTAGGCGGCTCGGAGCGACCGCTGGCGGTGTCGGTCCGCTCGGGCGGCAAGGTGTCGATGCCCGGCATGATGAGCACCGTCCTCAACCTCGGGCTCACCTCGGAGGCGACGACGGGGCTGGCCGAGGAGATGAACGACCCCCGTTTCGCGCTGGACTCGCGGCTGCGGTTCCTGACCAGCTTCGCCGCCCAGGTCGTGGGCGTGGGCCAGGAGAGCCTGGCGAGCGTGGACCGGTCGTTGGCCGGGCGCGACAGCGACCCGAACGCTCTGAAGACGGCGATCCGCGAGGTGGAGCGACTCATCAACGAACAGAGCGGCGAGCCTGTTCCCGAGGACGCGACCCGGCAGTTGGAGCTCGCCGTGGAGGCGGTGTTCTCGTCGTGGGACACCCCGCGCGCCAAGACCTACCGCGCCCTGCACGACATCCCCGGCGACCTCGGCACGGCCGTGACCGTCCAGGCGATGGTGTTCGGCAACCGGGATGAGCACAGCGGTACGGGTGTGGCCTTCAGCCGCGACCCCAACACCGGTGAGCATGTTCCGTTCGGCGACGTCCTGTTCGGCCGCCAGGGTGAGGACGTCGTCTCCGGCACCTCGCTGACCGGTCCCCTGCACGACCTGGCCGGCCGGGAACCCGCCGTGTGGGCACGCCTGTTGACGGCTCTGGACCAATTGGAGCAGCATTTCCGCGATGCCTGCTACGTAGAATTCACCTTCGAGGCAGGCGAGTTGTGGCTCCTTCAGGTGCGGCCCGGGCGATTCGTCGGGCGAGCCGCGGTACGGGTCGCGGTCGACCTGGCGGAGGCGGGAACGATCGGGCGCGACGAGGCGCTGCTGCGTGTCTCACCGCAGCACCTCGCGCAGGTGCGGACGCCGCGGATCACGGCGATCGACCCCCAGGACCTCTTCACCCGGGGGCTCGGCGCCTCTCCGGGAGTCGCCGTCGGCCGGGTGGCGACCACCGCCGACAGCGCGGCGCGCCTGGCCGCGGGCGGCCCGGTCGTCCTGCTGCGCCCGGAGACCTCCCCGCTCGACATGCACGGCCTGGCCGCCGCGACCGGAGTCGTCACCGCGCGGGGCGGGCCGACCAGCCACGCCGCGGTGGTGGCGCGGGCCATGGGAAAGCCCGCCGTCGTGGGGGCCACGGGCCTCACCGTCGACGTCGCCGACGGCTGCGTCCGGGCGAACGGCCGCGCCCTGCCCGAAGGCACGCTCATCGCGATCGACGGAACGGGCGGCGAGGTGGTCGTGGGTGAGCCCCACATCGTCGCGGCCGCGACCGACGCACACCTGCACCGGCTGCTCGCCTGGGCGGACGCCGTCGCGAGGGGCAGCGACGGCGACGGTGCTGGTGCTGGTGCTGGTGAGGGTGGGGGTGGGGGTGGGGGTGCCAGCGCTGATGAGGTACAACGCCTTTCCTCGGCGCAGGCCGTTCTGCGTGGTGCCGACGGGGGATCGTCCGGCTGACGCCGCGGGCACTGGTGCGGTGCCGGTGCCGGTGCGGCTGAGCTTCGGTCTAGACAGGTGAAAGTACCGCCCCGTCGACCCAAGCCGGCTAACTGTCTGGCTGTCTGGCTGTCTGGCTGTCTGGCTGTCTGGCCACGATCACTGGTCGCAGCGTGATGCGCCTTACCGGGCGAGGCAGGGAACGACGGCGTAAGGAGTCGGACAAGATGGTCCCATGAAGACCATCGCCTTCCCTCGTACCGAACTGCGGGCCTCCAACGTCATCCTGGGACTGATGCGCATCGCCGAACTCGCGGACGAGGACATCCGCACCCTGTACGGCAGCGCACGGGACGCCGGGATCAATACCTTCGATCACGCCGACATCTACGGACCTTCACGCCATGCGTGTGAGGAGCGCTTCGGACAGGCCGTCAAGCTCACCGCCGCCGAGCGCGAGTCGATCGTCATCCAGAGCAAGGTCGGTATCCGGCCCGGCTTCTTCGACTTCTCCAAAGAGCACATCGTGCGCACCGTCGAGGAGTCACTGGCAGCGCTGCGCACCGACTACCTCGACGTCCTCCTTCTGCACCGCCCCGACACTCTCGTCGAGCCCGCGGAGGTTGCTGAGGCCTTCGATGAGCTGCATGCGTCCGGGAAGGTGGTGAACTTCGGGGTTTCCAATCACACGCCCGGACAGATCGCCCTCCTGAAGACCGCGGTACAGCAGCCGCTGGTGGCCAATCAGGTCCAACTGAGCATCACGCACTGCCCGTTGATCGCCTCGGGGATCGCGGCGAACATGGGCGGCCTCGACCAGTCGCTCGACCGCGACAACGGCCTGCTCGACTACGCGCGGCTGCACGGCATGACGCTTCAGGCATGGTCGCCCTTCCAGAAGGGCTTCTTCGACGGGGTCTTCATCGGCGACGTCGAGCACTACCCGGAGCTGAACTCCGTCCTCGACGAACTGGCGGCGACATACGGGGTCACTCCCACGGGGATCGCCGTCGCGTGGATCACCCGCCATCCGGCGAACATGCAGGTGGTACTGGGAACCACCAACCCGAGCAGGGTCGCCGATTCCGCGGCAGGTTCCGAAATCCCGCTGACCCGAGAGGAGTGGTACCGCCTCTTCAGCGCCGCAGGCCACGTGCTGCCGTAGGCCCCGTAGGTTCCTTCGCCTCTGTCGCCGGCGTCGGCGCCGACGCCGACGCCGGGTGAAGATGGGAGATGCACCCGAGATACGCGTCAAAACGAACCGGGTATCCGCGGTTCAAGCAGCTCATCACCACGGCTGATCACCACGTATGAGCTGCGCGTCTGCTCTTCTCCCCGAGTCGCCATGAGCTGGAGCGGGCGGGCACGAGGCGATCGCCGACCCTGGTGAACGCGCACGCCCGCCTGGACATCTCGCAGGCAGGGGGCGACGGGACCGCCGTGGCGGCGGACAGCACACACATGGACACCCATCTCGACAACCTGCTCTCCGAGATAGGCGTCCGATATGGCAAGCCTGGCGGCATCGCCTACCACCACGTGGACCACGTCGGTGTGCAGACCGGCTGACATCGCCCGCGCCGCTGGTGCGGGTGGGTCACCCACGGCGTCCAACTCCACCTCCTCGACCTCCTCGACACCGACATCGGACAAACCCGCCGACCACAGACCTGTGACTGAGTGCTTCAGCCGGCCCGTGAGGAGACCGTCCATTGCGCACGGTTTCCGGCAAGTGCACCGCCCCGGTACTTGGGCGCGGGCAGACTACGCACATGCAGCTCCCCGCCGACGCCGTAGCCACCGCTGTGTTGCTGGAAGTCGTAAGGATCTCCGAAATCCCGACAAACCGGGGCGCCCCGTATCCCGGCTGGGTTGGCGCCCACTGGATAGGCAGCGAGGCAGCCGGAGCCCTGGCCTTGATCGAGAGCTTGCCCGTCGGCGAGCAGCACCGCTGCGGCTTCTCGCCGGGTTGGAGCGTCCGGGCTTACGCGGACACTCTCGACCTGGCGCTGTTCGAGGCGGCGTTCTGCTTCAGCTGCCATGAAGTCCGCATGCATGGCACCGCCGTGCCACCCGCGCTGGCCACGCAGTTCTTCGACGCGGGCGCCCCGCAGGCGCACGCTCTCCTGGCCCTCTTCCGCGAGGCAGCCCCGTAACCGCAGCCCCGTAACCTCGGAACCTACGCGCTTTGGAGCTTCTTCGCCGCCTGGCACATTGAACGTCGTCTCCGCGCCCTGGCCGGCCGTGGCCCGCTCACCAGCAGCCAGACCCAGCAGGCCCGCAACGAGCTCGACCCGCTCCAGAACCGCGTGGTCGCCGTCCTCGTCCTCCTCTATGCCCCCGGTGACTACTGGCGATGACTACCGCCCGTCAGTCGCTGCTTGACCTTGCCGCTGGCGGCAGGGTTGCACGATGACCGGCATGAACAGCACCGCACCGCACAGCAGCAGGGTCGTCGTCGTCACCGGAGCCGGCACCGGGATCGGCCGGGCCACCGCCCACGCCTTCGCCGCTGAGGGCGCCCACGTGGTCGCGATCGGGCGGCGGGCCGAACCCCTCCAGGAGACCGCCGCCGGGCACGACCGGATCACGCCGCTGGCCGCCGACATCACCGCCGAGGGCGAGCCGGATCGGATCATCCAAGCCGTGCTGGAGACACACGGCCGGCTGGACGTGCTGGTCAACAACGCGGGCATCGTGCGCAGCGGCGTCCTCGGCACGCTGACGCCGGAGATGATCACGGCTCAGCTCGCCACCAACCTCGTCGCGCCCATCCTGCTGGCTCAGGCCGCGCTGCCGCTCCTGGAGAAGTCGGGCGGGGTGATCGTCAATGTCAGTACGTCGGTGGGGCAGCGGGGCTGGCCCGGCAGCTCGGTCTATGCGGCTACCAAGACCGCTCTAGAACTGCTGACCCGCAGCTGGGCGGTCGAACTGGCACCCCGCGGGATCCGGGTGGTGGCGGTCGCCCCCGGCGCGATCGACACCCCCATCGGCGAGCACCAGGGCCTGACACCGGAGCGCATGGCAGCGGTGCGCGAGTGGCAGCTGGCGCATACCCCACTGGCCCGGATCGGCCGTCCCGAGGAGGTGGCCTGGGCAGTCACCCAGCTCGCCGCACCGGCCGCGTCGTTCGTCACCGGAGTGGTACTCCCCGTCGACGGCGGAGCGGTCGTGGCGTGATAGGAGTGGCCCGGGAGGTGAGATGGATGCGGATCGGTGAGCTGGCCGGGGCGACTGGGACAACTGCCCGTGCGCTGCGGCATTATGAGCAGGCCGGACTGATCTCCTCGCAGCGGGCCTCCAACGGCTACCGCGTCTACGACGAGCGGGCAGTGGTGCGGGTCCGTAATATCCGTTACCTGCTGGCCGCCGGGCTCACCCTGGACGACGTGCAGGTGTTCCTGCCGTGCCTGGACGGCGATGTGGCCGCCGCGCCGCCCTCGGACAAGGGCCTGCGGGTCGCGTTGGAACGGCTGGCGGTCCTCAATGAACGGATCGCTGCCCAGACCGAGGCTCGCGACCGGCTGAAAGCCGCGTTGCGACAGGCAACCGGTGACCGGGCCCGCCCAGTGGCCTGAACGCCCGCCTCGTCGCAGGAGCCGGGGGAACCTGGAGTCGCCGCCAGACTCCCCACGGCCACTCACGGTGGCCACAAGCCCTCATCGGCCGAGGAGTACGCGACTCACGATTACGTGAGGCCGCCCGTTCTGCACCCCTCGATGAGGGTGCGCGCGAGGTTGCGTGTGGCCCGGGGCCGATCGCGCGCCGGTCTTCGGTCCATCCACCTGATGGCTTCGGTCCTTCCGCCCGATGGCTTCGGGGCGGACAGCGGTGGCCCGACCACCGCCGTCCGCGTCCCCGATCGCCCGGTATCAGCGGCTCGAACCTGCTCCACGCTGAAGGGACGTGCCGGAGCTTGTCCTTCACACTCCTGACGGCGACGCCGGGCCTCGACCGATTCGGAGCAGTCGTGCTCACCCGCCGTTCGGAACGGCGAGGGCTCAGACTGCGCCCCGCCAGGCGCCGGTCTCGCGGCCACGGTCCTCGATGAACTCCTTGAACCGCTTCAGGTCTCCGGTGATCTGCCGCTTGACCACCCCGAGCTTGTCCCCGACATTCTCCTTGATGCCCTCGGGCTCGTAATCGAGTTGCAGCATGACCTTGGTCTTCATGTCGCTGAGGCGGTGGAAGGTGACCACACCTGCCTGCTTGACCTCACCGTCCAGGGTGGTCCAGGCAACCCGCTCGTCGGGGATCTGCTCGGTGATCTCGGCCTCGAACTCCTTGGTGACGCCACCCACCTTCGTCACCCAGTGCATCGTCCTGTCCGTTCGCTGCTCGATGCGCTCCACACCATCCATGAACTGCGGAAACGACTCGAACTGGGTCCACTGGTCATACGCGGTGCGTACGGGGACCTCGACCTCGATGGACTCTTCAACCTTCGACACAACAAGTCCTTTCCCTCAGTCGGCAGGCCGGACGGAAGCGTCCGACCAGAAGCGTCGTTTCCCCCGCCTGCCCACCCTGGCCCCGCCCAATACACCCAGTAGCGAATGCGGCGCGATCACCTGCACACGCAGCAGGTGCCAGGAGACGCCGTTCGACCGGAACCGGCTTCACGCTGCGGTATCCGGTGTCGTGGCGACGCCGACGGCAAGCGGGCCGCGCTGGTGTCGGCGAGCGAACCGCATCACGCCGGCGCTGAACGGTGGTGCTCGGCCCGGAAACTCGGTGGTTGCCGCATGTCGGTGGTGGTCATACTGCCGCGATGGATCCAGTGACGCTTGAGACCGACCGTCTGGTGCTGCGGGCCTTCACATCTGCCGACGTGGATGCGGTGTACGAAGCCTGCCAGGACAAGGACATTCAGTTCTATACGCCGGTGCCGGTGCCGTACCGACGTGCGGACGCCCAGCAGCTGCTCGGCGAGAAACTGCCCGCCCAGTGGGCCGAGGACAAGGACTACTCCCTCGGCGCGTTCCGCAAGGACACCGGCGCTCTGGTCGGCTCGTACTGCCTGACCTTCGTCAGCCGCGGCGTCTGGGAGCTGGGTTACTGGGCGGTCACGGAACAGCGCGGGCGCGGGTACTCGGTAGAGGCCGCTCGCGCCCTGTGCGACTGGGGCTGGGCCACCCTCGACGTCCACCGCATCGAATGGTGGGCCATGGTCGGCAACACCGGCTCGCGTGCGGTCGCCGAGAAACTTGGCTTCACCGTCGAAGGGACCCTACGCAATCGCGGCATAGCCAACGATGGCAACCCGCACGACTGGTGGGTGGGCGGACTGCTCAGGCCCTGATGCTCGGGCCGGCACGGCCAGTCCTCAGTCGGGGACGACGGGTTACGTCTCGCCGGGTCGCGCCCCTCCCGCCTTCACGGGCGCGGACCTCACCTCCTCCTGCCGTCAGGCCCACCAGGGCTCGGCCCACGAAGGCGGCCCCCAAGGAGTGGTGGATGCATCGGAGGGGACGCCAACTCAACGTCCATCTGGCTGAGTTGATCGCGTCGCCGTCCCCCGGCCGCGTTCGACCGGGCAGCGTCCTGCGGGCCCGTCTCCAGCGGTTGCGGTGACACCACATCGGCGCCTCGCCATGCGAGCCGCACCCGGTGCGGGACGACATGCCGTCGCCGCCACTGACGGCGACGTTCAGGCGGTAGTGGACACGAACTGTGTTGGAAACCGCATTTTTGGTTACAAGCGGTAGTGATAGGTCGTCAGCTGTCGACGGAAGGAAGGAACATGATCCTCGTTTCCGTGCTCATTCTCGTCGCGGTCCTCGCTCCTTTGCTGCTGCTCGCACTGGCGCCGGCAGCACCCGCGCGCCGCAACCCGTCCATCCTTCGGCGCAACCGCTCGCGCGTCAGGCGTCTAGGCACGGTTCCCGAGCAGCAAACCAGTCGCCGCCACGCCCGCTGAACACGGTCGGAGAACGCCGGGTCGGCACCGGGCTGCGCCCCGGACCACACGGTCCGGGGCCGGCATCGGTCCGGCCGACCACGTCAGCGCAGTCCTTCGCACGCTCCCCCTGCCCCCGCCCCTGTCCCCGATGGGCCACGGCTTCCCACCCCCGGCCCCTGCCCCCTGCCCCGGAGAGCTGAGACGAGGCAGCATGTACGGGACCGAAAGGCATGAGCGACGCACCCGAGGAGCCCGCGTGACCGACGAACATCGCAGCCCGCACCAGCCCGCTCAGGCGGTGTTCGACGTATTGGGGCTCGCCTACGAAGAGGCGTTTGCCGCTTCCGAGGCACACCACGCGTCGTTGCGGCGGCTGCTCGACGAGCTGGCCCCCGGAAGCCGGGTGCTGGACGTGGGCAGCGGGACAGGTCGTCCCACCGCCAAGACGCTGTCCGCCGCCGGGCACGATGTGCTCGGCATCGACGTCTCCCCCGTCATGGTCGACATCGCCTCCCGGCAGGTACCCGAAGCCGAGTTCCGGTGCGCGGACATCCGCGCGGTTGCGTTCGAGGACGGGGCATTCGACGCCGTGTGCGTCTACTTCTCTCTGTTGCAGATGTCCCGCGCGGAGCAGACCCAGCTCGTGACCCGGCTCGTCCGCGCGCTGAAGCCCGGTGGTCATATGGCTCTGGCGACCGTTCCCGTGGACGTCGAAGGGGTCGAAGTCCTCTTCATGGAGCAGCCAGTACGCGCGACGAGCTTCGATCGTGACGCCTTCGTCGCCATGGTCACCGAGGCGGGCCTCACCGTGCGGGCCGAGCAGAGCCTGATGTTCACCCCGGCCCACCCCGGCGCAGCACCGGAACCCCACCTCTTCCTGCACTGCCGACGAGACCGGGTACCGGACGCCACCGCCGACCGATAGTCCCTCGGCAGGACGCTCGCTCTCACGTCCACACTCACGACGTCGAGGAGCGGCACGGCCACCGCGCGGCGGCTCGACAGCGGCGGTGGTCCTGGCCCGGGTCTACTCGGAAGGTGGTCGGATGCGTGCGACGAAGATGATGATGTCGTCGTCCGGCTCGACCGCGAATTCCCCGGCGAGTTTCGTGCACAGGGCCTCGGGCTCGTCGGGGCCGGCCGCCGCGATGCTGCTGAGCGTGTCCAGGCGGGTGTAGATGTCGGCGTCGCGGGTCTCGATGAGCCCGTCGGTGACCAGCAGGAGTTGGCTGCCCGGCTCGATCGGGTGCACCACGGCGGGCGGGTGGGGCAGGCCGAGGCCGAGAATGGGGCCGTGTTCGCGCAGGTAGCGGGCCGGGCCGCCCGGTGGCAGGAGCAGCGGCGGAAGGTGTCCGGCGTTGGCGATGTGCAGGCGGGCGTTGCCGGGTTCGATCAGCGCGATGCACAGGCTCGTGGTCCAGCCGGGCTGGTGCAGCGCCATCAGGTGTTCGAGGTTCTGGAGCAGCGTGTGCGGTGGTTGGCCCAGAACGGCGTAGGCACGCAGGGCGTGGCGCAGCTGCCCCATGACGACGGCTGCTTGCAGGGAATGGCCCACGACGTCGCCGACGGCCAGGAGCAGTCCGTGCGGGGTGTGGACGGCCTCGTAGAAGTCGCCGCCGATCTCGGCCGTGGTGGCGGCGGAGAGGTAGCGTACGGCGAGTTCGATGCCGGGGGTCTGGGGCAGGGTGGCCGGCAGGAAGGTGCGCTGGAGGGTCATCGCGAGTTCGTGTTCCTGGCCGAAGCGTTCCACGACGTCCTTGTGCTCGACGGTGAGTTCCGCGTACAGGGCCATGACACCGGCGTTGGTCTCGGTGAGTTCGTCGTTGAGGCGTTCCAGTTCGTCGCGTTGGGCACGGGTCTCTTCGAGCGCGGCGAGCAGGTCCTGGGTCTGGGCGCGCAGGTCGTCGAGCGCGCTCGTGGGAGCGTCCGCCTCGACGAGGGCCCTGACGTCCCCCGCGTCCAAGTAGCGTGCCGTGGACAGGGGGATGGGGCAGGTGATGTCTATGCGGCCGCCGCGCGCGGGGACCGTCGGCCCTTGCGGTGCCGGCTCGTAGCGGGTGTGCGGCAGAAGGCGGGTGACGGCGTCCAGCGATTCGCCGCTGGGTGCGCGGTCGTCCGGCCAGTACAGCGACGCTTGGAGGGTGGCCGGTTCACGCGCCACGCGGAAGGTGACGGTCAGCGCGGTGGGACGCAGCAGGTCGCGTCCCAACTCGCTCAGGGCGGTGGCGAGGCGGACCTGTTCACGGGCGTCGAGGCCGACGGCTCGGGCGATGTCCTTGGCGTGGCGGCGCAGCGCGAAGACGTCCTGCTCGGTGCTGACCTGTGTACCCATCACGCGCGTGCGGTCCTCGGCGCGAGGAGCCGGCACGTGGGAGTTCACCGCGATCTCCTGGCAACCACCGCGCTGGCGTCGTCCCTGCGGGTTCCGGCAAGACGCAGCAGCGCGGCGGCGATGAGGGTCGGAGGATGATGGAGTACGGGATCGAGATCGGCGGAGGTCCACCGGTCGCTGAGCCCGTCCGAGTGCATCACCAGGGCGCCCAGGGCGGGCAAGTGATGTTCGTACGTGCGGAGTTGGCGCATCTGGTGGCCGACGATCCCGGGGTGGGACAGCAGGTTCGCCCGGGTGCCGTCGCCGACGACGGCCGCGGTGATGTTCCCGATGCCGCAGAACAGGACCCGCCCGTCGGGTTCCAGCCGGGCGACGGCCAGGGCCGCGCCGCGGGTTCCGCGCAGGGCGCGGTGCACCTCCTCGACCACCTGCTCCGGTGTGCGTCCCATCCCG
Source organism: Streptomyces sp. NPDC048416 (assembly GCF_043200435.1). NCBI lineage: Bacteria > Bacillati > Actinomycetota > Actinomycetes > Kitasatosporales > Streptomycetaceae > Streptomyces > Streptomyces sp. NPDC048416. The sequence goes on along the minus strand of NZ_JBICXU010000015.1, from coordinate 116,634 downwards.
GTACGGAAGGCCTTCACGGCCGCCTGCGAGGCGAGAGCGGCCATCGGACCGTGGCCGAGCCCGTCACAGGACATCACGAGTATGCCTTCGCGGGGGCCGGCGGCCGCGCCACGGACGAGCGCGGAACGTCGCTTGGGTTCCGATGGCGCGGTACGGGCCGGCGCGTGCGGCGGCACGGCACGCGCCGGCACGGGCCGTGCGGTGCGCCGCTGCTCGAAGGATGGTCCGGCCGCGGTCAGGGCTGCCCAGTCCGGTGCGGTCCTGGATTCTTCCGCCGGGCCGTTCCGCTCGTCCCCAGGTTCGCTGTACGCCGTATCGCCGCCGGGCCCGGTGCGCGCTGCCCAGGCGTCGCCGCACACCTCCTCGCCGCCTATGGGCCGTGTGATGCCGCCGACTGCGGGTTCGCCGGTCACGGAGGGATGCAGGGGCCGCGGCCAGAAACGGGCCAGCTGAAGGGTCCCGAGTCCGGGCACCGAATGGATGTCGAAGGTGTCCGCGAGCCGCTGCACCGCGCCGAGGCCGATGCCCAGGGTGCCGGTGGACGAGGTTCCGTCCTGGAGGGCCTGCGGGACGTCTGCCATCCCGGGCCCTCCGTCGACGACGACGACCTCGACGCCCGCGACGTCCCGGTTGCGCACGACACGCAGCAACATGGAGCCGTCGGCGGTGTACTTGGTGATGTTGCTGGTGAGTTCGGTGACCGCGAGCACCAGTTCGGCGGTGCGGTGCGCGCTCAGTCCGATACGCCGCCCCAGCGCGGCCGCGGCGCCCCGGGCTGCCTCGGACCGGTCGCGGAACCAGGCGACGTCCTCACAGTCCAGCAGCAGTGCCCCGCTCGCGGTGATCACCGGCCCCACTTGGTGATGACGACCGTCGTGCCCTGTCCTGGCACGGTGTCCAGGACGAAATCGTCGACGAGACGCTTGGATCCGGAAAGACCCAGGCCCATGCCGCTGCCCGAGGTCCAGCCGTCCGTCATGGCCAGCTCCACGTCCGCGATGCCCGGGCCCCGGTCGGTGAACGTCAGCCGCACACCCCGCCGGCCGTGGTCCTGGACCAGGGCGGCGATCATGGTGCCGCCGCCCCCGTAGATGAGGGTGTTGCGCGCCAGTTCGCTGGCCGCGGTGATCAGCTTCGTCTGCTCGACCAGGGAGAGACGGCACTCCTGTGCCAGGGTGCGCACCAGCTGACGAGCCTGTACGACCCCCGCGTTGGCCGTGATGTCGAGGACTTGGGGGTCGCGACCAGGGCCGTTCACAGCCCGGCCGCAGCGGCGGGCGTCACGCCCTCGCCTTCGCCGCCGGTCGACGCCGAAGCGTCCGTGCCCAGGGCGGCGGCCCGGGCCCGTTCCAGCATTTTCAGACCCTTGTCAAGGCTCAGCGCGGTCCTCACCCCGCCCAGCGAAAGGCCGAGTTCGACGAGCGTGATGGCGACCGCGGGCCGCATGCCGACCACCACGGTCTGCGCGTCGAGCAGACGGGAGATGGACGCGATGGTGGAGAGCATTCGCCCGACGAAGGAGTCGACGATCTCCACGGCAGTGATGTCGATGACGACGCCGTGCGCGCCGGACTCCACCACCGCGGCGGCGAGATCGTCCTGTAGCAGCATCACTGCCTGGTCGTCCAGATCCGTCTGGATGGACACCAGCAGGACCTGACCGATCCGCAGAACCGGAACCTGCTCGCTCACCGGCCGGCCGCCTGCGGCGCCGTGCGCGACACCGTGACGCCGGAGCGCCGCAGCGCATGACGCAGGGCGTCGGCCAAACTCGCCTTGGTGACGATGTCACCGAAGTCGATGCCCAGGGACACGATCGTCTGGGCGATCTGCGGCCGGATCCCCGAGATGGTGCACTCGGCGCCCATGAGCCGGGCGGCCACCACCGTCTTCAGCAGATGCTGCGCCACCTCCGTGTCCACCGCGGGAACGCCGGTGATGTCGATGATGGCCTGCTCGGAGCCGGTGTCGATCAGCGCCTGGAGCATCTTCTCCATCACGACCATGGTCCGCGCGGAGTCCAGGGTGCCGACCAGCGGCACACCGATCACGCCGTCCCACAGCTTCACCACCGGAGTGGACAGCTCCATCAGCTGCTCGGCCTGCGCCGCGATCAACTCCTCGCGGGTACGCGTGTAGACCTCGATCGTGAACAGGCCGAGGGAGTCGATCAGCGAGGCGAACTTCACATACGCCTGAACGTCGTTGTCGACACCCGTGAGAGTCGGCTCAAGGACCTCCTTGAGAGCGAAGACGCTCACCGCGGTCTCGGTTGGGCTGAAGCCCTGCCGGGCCCGCGTCCGCGAGAGCTCGGTCAACAGCGCGCGGACCTCGCCGAACGCCTCACCGCGCCCGTCAAGGCTGCCTTCACCGAGCGCGGCCACCAACGCCGTGTACAGCTCCTGCAGTTCACGTTGGACCTCGGCCCGGCTCACCCTGCCACCGAGCGACACCGTGACCTTGTCCGCCCACTCGGCGCCCAAGTCCTCGCCTCGGACCGTCAACAGGCCGATCAGACGATCCGAAACGTTCCCGTCAGCCACAGCGCCCACCCCTCATAGGAGGACCGAGAGGTCCCTTCGGAACCTTAAGGCATCGCAGCCGGGGCTACGCGTCGACCGGTCAGGACTCCGGAACTCGGGAACAGGGCTGAGCGTCGCCACGGGGCGCGGGCCCCCGGGTGGCTCGCGGTACGGGTTCCCCAACGGCTCGCCGCGCAGGTTCCTCTATGGCTCGCGGCGCAGGTTACTCAATGGCTCGCGGCGCAGATTTTCATGGGGTTCGCGGCACGGGTCCCTGCGAGGAAAAAGATGCCGATCCCTGCGGGACGGGCGGGTGGCACGCGGCGCCGGTCTCGTACTCTTCCGTGCGCGGCCAGTGCCGTCCTTCCAGGGCCTCCGCACTGCGGTTGAGCCGGACCAGGACGTCCTCCAGCTCTCGTACCTCCTCGGGGGACCAACCGGCGACCACCCGGGCCAAGCACGACCGGTTGGCCTCGCGGTCCCCGCCGAGCCGGCGTCCGCCCTCTGCGGTGATGCGCAGCTTGCGGGCCATGCCCCCGTCCGGGTCCGCGACCCGCTCGGCCAGTCCGCAGCGCAGCAACGCGGCCGTCTGACGGTTCACGGTCGAGGTGTCGAGGCCAAAGGCCTCCGCCAACTGCCCGATGGACATGGGGCCTTGGGTGTCGATCCGGCTGAGCAGCAGGTACGCCGACCGCTCCAGCCGCTCGGGGTCGGGTTCGCGCAGGGCCAGCACCTGATGCCGCGAGAGGAGCATCAGCTCCCGCTCCAGTTTCTCCAGCACGTCGCCTCCCGCTCCCTTCGGCGCTCCATTATTGCGGACCCGTGGACCGGCGATCCCTACAGGGCGGCCCACGGACGGTTCGGGACGGCGGCCGGCCGCCCGAGTCGGCTCGCGGACGGCTCCGCGCGAGCACCGAGCACCGACTCCGGCCCGGCCCGGCCGCAATATGCATGATACATAAGATGTGTACTATGCACTTCTCATTGTCACCCCGATGAGCCACAGCCTCAATCCGGAGGACCCCATGTCCGTCACCCCGTCCACCGCCTCCCGCGCGGCCGACATCCTTTCCCGGCCCATCACGCTGAACGGTCTGACCGTTCCCAACCGCATCGCGATGGCTCCGATGACGCGGATGTTCTCCCCCGGCGGCGTGCCCGGCGAGGATGTGCAGGCGTACTACGCCAGCCGGGCCGCGGCGGGTGTTGGTCTGATCGTCACCGAGGGCACCTACGTCGGGCACGATTCCGCCGGGCAGAGCGACCGGGTGCCGCGGTTCCACGGTGAGGACCAGCTGGCAGGGTGGTCGAAGGTCGCAGCAGCCGTGCACGAGGCGGGCGGCACGATCGTGCCGCAGCTGTGGCACATAGGCATGGTGCGCAACCAGGGCGAGGCCCCGTACGCCGAGGCTCCCGCCGTCGGCCCCTCGGGCATCCGCGTCGACGGCACCGAGGGGATGGGCAAGGCGATGACGCGCGCCGACCTCGACGATGTGATCGGCGCGTTCGCCGACGCCGCCGCCAACGCCGCGCGGATCGGCTTCGACGGCATCGAACTGCACGGCGCCCACGGCTACTTGCTCGACCAGTTCCTGTGGGAGCGGACCAACCGTCGCACCGACGTCTACGGCGGCGACGCGGTGGCCCGTACGAAGTTCGCCGCGGAGATCGTGGCGGCGGTCCGCGAGCGCGTCCCTGCCGACTTCCCGGTGATCTTCCGATACTCGCAGTGGAAGCAGGAGGCCTACGAGGCCCGGCTCGCGCAGACCCCGGAGGAGCTGGAGGCGATCCTGGCCCCGCTGACGGCGGCGGGCGTCGACGCGTTCCATGCCTCCACCCGGCGCTACTGGGTCCCGGAGTTCGACGGCTCGGACCTGAACCTGGCGGGCTGGACGAAGAAGCTCACGGGCCGACCGGCCATCACCGTCGGCTCGGTCGGCCTGGACGGGGACTTCCTCGGCGCCTTCAACGGCGAGGGCGCGGGGGTCGGCGACATCGACGACCTCCTGGACCGCATGGAGCGCGACGAGTTCGACATCGTCGCCGTCGGCCGGGCACTGCTCCAGGACCCGCAGTGGGCGGCGAAGGTTCTCGGCGACCGCTTCGACGAGCTGAAGGCGTACGACGCGGCCGCGCTCAAGACGCTCAGCCGGTAGCACGGCGGCCTTGCAACGCGATACGCCCGTCCCTGGCAACTCCGGTAACCGGGACGGGCGTTGACCGAGCCGCAGGAAGTGAGCAACGCCCTTCAGGGAGGGCCCTGCGGCGGGGGCGGCGCAGGGCGGGCGGACGACGGCCTTCGACGTCCGCCCGCCAGGCCGACTCAGCGCGCCCCAGCGGTAGCTGACCCTCCGTCAGCCAAGACAACGCCCTGCCCGGCGAGGCCCGCGCGGTGCAGGGCTCGCAGCATGGCGGGGAGCTCCCCGTGGCCGTACACGGTCCCGGCGGCGGCCAGGGGCTCCAGCAGGTCCGGCGTCAGTTCGTAGCGCTCGGCGCGGTCCAGAAGCGTGCCGGGATCGACGGGCGCGTCCTCGCCGACATCGAGGGCGCTCAGCACGTCGGACCGGTCGGCGAAACGGCTCATGCCGCAGTCCAGGCCGTCGTCGCCCAGGCTCTCGGGGTACGGAGCGCGCGCCCAGGCGCCGTTCTCGTACCAGTACACGCAGCCCAGTTCGTATCCCTCGATCAGATCGCGGAGCTCGTCCACCGGAAGCCAGTCCGGCGCGCCGGCCAGCATGTCGATGGGCGGCTTGTGCCACTTGACGTCGCTCGACTCGTCCTCCCCGTACAGGACGAACCGCCCCTCCCCGAGCGGCTTCAGCGTCCAGCACGTACAGCCGCAGTCGTCGAGGTGGAGCCCGCCGCCGATCCAGTTGCCCGTACGGTGCACAAAGGGCGTCTCCTCCCCCTCGACCGACGCCTCCAGGACCGCGAGCAGGCCCCAGCGCGCCCACAGCAGCTCGGCCTTAGGCAGGTCGCCGGGCAGGCCCGGACGGTTGATCGTCATGCGTTTTCCCCCGTGGGACGGTGCCTCCAGATACGGCATCCGAGCCTAGCGACCCGGCGCGACTCTGAGGTCCTTGGGAGATCGCCCGGCGTGACCCGGCCCTGCGCGTCACACGGCCCGCCGTGGTGCGCCCGCGGACCGCTTCCCACGAACTCGGCACCTTCGTCGTGCTCGGCCCCATGGACGGCCACACCGCGCCGGAGAACTTCCACGCGACGGACGACGGCCTTGCCCGGCACGAAGAACCCGAAGAACCCGAAGAACCCTACGAAGAGGTCGGCTCGTGTGACGGCAACCATGAACGGCGCTCCATCCCGCCCAGGTATCGCGTTGGCCAGCGCACACAGGCGTGGCAGTCGTTGTGTCGGCACGGCGAGCCATGGTCGTGCTGAGCGTCGGGGCTCGGATGATCGCCTGCTAACGCAGGGCAGATCGGCCCGTTAGGCGGCTCTTAGGGAAGTGTTGGCGGTGCCTGCAACGCTCCATCGGGAGGCCGTTGCCCACCGAGCTGGGTGGCGCCCGACCCGGCAGGTACGGCATCCGACCCCCACCCCCTTTGGAAGGCACGGATGCACGCCAACGACCACGCCCAGGCCGCCGATCACGAGGCACGCCGTACTCCTACCCGGAGCCAAAGCGAAGCCGGAGGAGTGCCTGCGGGACTGCTTGCCCTGCACAGCACGGCGGGCAATGCCGCCGTCGTCCAGATGCTCCGGCAGTCCGGCCATCGCTGGGCCCAGCCCGAGCAGCATCAGCATGGCAGCGGTTGCGGTCACCGGCAGAACGTGCCGGTGGAGCAGGCGGCAGTACAGCGCTCTGCGGTCCAGGACGTGCTTCGTACCGGCGGACAGCCCCTCGACAGCGCTACGAGAACGGACATGGAGGCCCGTCTCGGCGCGGATTTCTCCGATGTCCGTATCCACAACGACGCTGCCGCCAAGTCCTCTGCGGCAGAGGTCGGTGCCCGCGCGTACACATCCGGCAGCCACGTCGTGGTCGGCGACGGCGGCGCTGATCGGCACACCCTCGCCCACGAACTCACGCATGTCATCCAGCAGCGACAGGGGGCGGTGGCAGGGTCCGACAACGGCAGCGGGCTGAAGGTCTCCGACCCTGCCGACCGTTTCGAACGCGCGGCGGAGGCCAATGCCGACCGGGCCATGTCCACGCCCGCGCCCACATCTGACGCGGTCCCCGAACGCTCGCGGCCCGGTCGGGCCGGCTTCGGGGCGTCGATCCAGCGGGCAGTCGTCCCGCAGGTCGGCTCGGAAAACGGCCAGACCATTTCCGAGATCCACTTCGCGGGACGCCCCAAGTCCCCCTATACCGGCACCATGGGCGACCACACCACGGCGTACATCGTCCAGCAAGAAGCAGTCAAGCGAGCCGTCCTCGGCCACACTCCGCAGAACGCGGCGCTCAACCTCCAGGAACTCGCCCATAGCGCTGCCACCTTGCCCGGAGCGGAAAGGTCCGAACATCTCCCGGCGGCCAAGCGCGAGAACTACCGCGAAGCGGCGGACGCCCTCAAGGCGACCTTCGCAACCATGGCCACCGCGCAACCAGCCCAGCAATTTCTCCTGGTCCAGAAGATGGTGAGCGAATTCCTGCACTTCCGCGAGCTCATCCCCTTCACCACCATGGACGTCACACAGGTAACGCAAGGAGCGGCAGGAAAGGGGAAGGCGGAGGCCGGAGCGAGCCAGACCCTTTCAACTTACTATGCGGCAGTTTCAGCGGGACTCGCCTCCCCGGTCGATGCATCTGTCGCACGGAGCGCCGTCTGGAAGCTGATGGACAGAGAGGGGGTCGCCATCGTCGCCACCGAGCACAGCGAAGAAACTCTGTCCAGGCTGTCACCAGGAATGAACCCGGCCCTGTCGCAGGAGGAAAGATCCGCAACCATCATAAAGCAGCACATCCAGTCCCTGGAAATGGCTTACCCCCACATAATCGAGCATCTATTTGGGTCGACCGAGCAGGCAGGAACTGTCTTTCTTGCAGAAATGCGCGAGGAGATAGAGAAGCGTCGGCGCATGAATGTCGAATTCTATGTCGAGCGACTGCAGGCCAGCACGAAGATCATCGAACAATATTATGCAAGGGGCGCGCACCACGACAAGCGACCTCCCGTCCCCTACGTAGTCGAATGCGACAACTGGCAGCGGCATGCCAATGCCCTGCGATTCAACGGAGAATCCGTATCGCCTCCGCAGCCTCCAGCAGAGAGTTCTGCCAGGGCCAGCAGAAGCAAGGCCCAGGTGAGCTCGACCATGAGCGACCTGACCAGGATCATGGGCCAGGCAGCCATCTCGACCGGTGAACAGACCGGTTCAACGCTCCTTGCCCCCGTCGCAGCTCCGGTGTCCGCCACACAGACATCCGCCGCCGAGGAGCAGGATTCCGAAAAGCAATACCTCACCTCTCAGATCGAGATCAACAACGGAATAATCACCGCATTTCATTCCGGAGGCCGCAGCCCCTCGCCCTTTGCCGGGACCATGGGAGCGCACACCACCGCTTGGATCGCCCACCTGGATCATATTCGGCAGGGAATCGTCGATCGCTCCGTCGAGGCGGCAGCACACTTCATCCTCGCGAACGCCATCCCGCAAGCCAAGCACATGAAGGAAACGATGGGACCGGCGTTCATGCGCAATGACGAGCAAGGAAGTCATCAGCTGGTACTGCTGGCAGACGCCCAACGAGCACTCGGTGAACTCGCAGCCGAGCTGAACGCCGTCTCGGTCGGCGCCCGTCAGGGCGACCAGATAGCAACAGCCCGGCAACCCCTCATTCTGCAAAAGACGATCAACGCCCTCCTCACGTACACCAATTTCATTCCCGGCGCCACTCTGGAAGCCACAGACGTCGGAGGGAAACACGAGGGCGGCACCCGGCGCGAGCTGCTTGCTCACGAGGCCGGTACCGACAGCGATGCGCGGACGCTGCAAGTTCTCCTGATGAAGCTCATGGACGTCCCCAGAGACGCCAACGAAGCACAACTCGCCGCACTGGTGAAGAACCACCTTGCTATCGTCCGAGGCGCCTACCCGAAATCATTCACGGCTTCCAAACTCACCGAGTCCGACGCTCTCAAAACGGCCAGGAAGTCAGCGGAAAGATCGTGACAGCCGTCCGCAGCGTCCGATCTCACGCGTGCTCCTTGTCGCCAGGAGCGACAAGGAGCACGATGGGAACCGGAGGCAGAACGTCCGCGTCGGTCGGAGGTGACTGCCGTACAAGCTGTCGGGGTCGTATGCGATGACGACTCCCCTGGCCGAGCCCGCCCTCGTGAACGTCGGGATGAGCCTCGACGGTGTGATGGCTGAGGGTGGGGGCGGCCCCCTTTCCTGCCGGGCACGCTGTCGGCGGACGACGGCGCTACTGATGGAGAACAAAGGTCCGCTTTTCGACAACCGTCGGCTTGGTGTGTGCCCACCCCGTGCGTAGGGGCGCGGCCGTCGGCCCCGGCAAGGCCGGTCGCGGAGGGCTGCGGTGCGCCGAGCCGGCCATCGACCCGGCCAACGAGCGGAGGACTCGATGTCCCTCACCGTCATCATCATCATTGTCGCCGTCGTGGTGGTGCTCATCGCCTGCGCTGTGGCAGCGCGCGTGGTCATGATGCGCCGCCGCAAGCTGCAGGAGCGGTTCGGCCCGGAGTACGACCGCACTGTGGAGGCGCAGGACAGCCGTCGGGCCGGCGAGCATGAGCTGCGCGAGCGCCAAGAGCGTCACGACGCCCTGGACATCAGGCCGCTTCCCGCCGCCGTGCGCGACCGGTACGCCCAGGACTGGGCCCGGGTGCAGGAGCAGTTCGTCGACCGGCCCGACGAGGCCGTACACGACGCGGACCGGCTTGTGACGACCCTCATGAGCGAGCGCGGCTATCCGACCGAAGGCTACGAACAGCAGCTCAAGGACCTCTCGGTCGAGCACGGGAACACCCTGGAGCACTATCGCGCCGCCCATGACGTCGACGAACGAAGCGGCCGCCATCAAGCCACCACCGAGGAGCTGCGCGGCGCGATGGTGCACTATCGCGCGCTGTTCGAGGAGCTGCTTCACAACGGAGACCGGCCGGGCACGAGCGGGGCGTGAGCCCACGGCCGACAACGGACGGGCGCCGGAAGCAGCCCGGCGGACACCGTCGGTGACGCGCGGCCCGACCGCGTGACCGACAGAAGTGCACAGGAGTGCCCCACCCCGTGACCAACAGAAGTGCCCGACCGCGTGACCCACAGAAGTGACGGACAGAAGTACGGATGGATGTGTAGAGATGCGCAACGAGGAGACACCCCGACCGGATGACGGCGACGGCCTGTCCACTGAGGACCTGGCCGGCGCCAGGGGGCAGGAGCAGAGTGAAGGCGAGGAGCCGGGCTTCCCCGACGCCCCGCCGGCGTACCCCGGAGAGGCCACCGCCGACCCGGACGACCGACGCGACGATGCCGAGCAGGCATCGACCGATGGACAGAGTGGGTCGGGAACGGCCGAGGAGAACGAGCCGTTGCTCGGTGCGGAGCAGGAGGAGTTCCGCGCCCGGTGGCAGCGGATCCAGAGCCAGTTCGTCGACGACCCCAAGGACTCCGTCAACGCGGCCGACCAGCTGGTGGCCGAGACCATGCAGGCCCTCGCCACGACGTTCTCGGCCCACAAGCGCGACCTCGAAGCCCAGTGGCATCGCGGCGAGGAGGTGCCGACCGAGGATCTGCGCGTCGCGCTTCAGCAGTACCGCTCGTTCTTCAACCGACTGCTCAGCACCTGACCCGCCACGCTCTGCCGCTCGCACCGCCGAGTCCCGAACCGACCGCCTCATGCACAGCGGCGGCTATCCGGAACGACTGCTACCCCGTGCGCCCGCATGTTCTTGGGGTACCCGGCGGTGCACGGCGGGGCCGCTGGGGCCCCGCGTCCAAGACGGCACCCTCGACGGGGGCCGCGACGGAAGGGGTGTCCACGCATGCGCGGTACACGAACGTCGGTAGCGGTGGCGGCACTCGGGTTATGTCTGGCGGGCACCGCGGCATGCGGTGGAGGCGGCGACGAGGCGTTCAAGGGGCAGAGCGCCGACCAGATCGCCGCGAAGGCGGTCGAGGCGACTCGGCAGGCCGAATCGATGCACATGAAGGGGACCGTCGTTCAGTCCGGCGGGCAGAAGGTGGGCATCGACCTCGCCGTCGACAGCCAGAAGAACTGTCAGGGGACCGTCACCAACGCCCAGGCCGTCTCCGACATCCGGCACAAGGACGCCACCCTCTACGTCAAGGGGAACAGCGCCTACTGGCAGGCCAGCCTCAAGCAGCAGCCCCAGAGCGAGAAGATGGTGCCGAAGGTCGCCGACAAGTGGGTGCGGGTGCCGGCCGACGATGACCAGCTGACCGGCCTGTGCGACAAGCAGGGCCTGCTGGCGTCCATGGACGAAGACAAGTCCGAACGTCAGGGAATGTCCCGCGGCGACACCACCACCATTGACGGCAAGAAGGCCGTGGAGCTGAAGAAGCAGAAGGACGGCGCGACGCAGTCGATGTTCGTCGCCGCCGACGGCAAGCCCTACGTTCTCAAGGTCACCACCACCGGCACCAAGGCCGAGACCACCGTCTTCACCGACTACAACAAGCCCGTCGACCCCCCGCAGCCACCGGCTGACCAGACCGTCGACCTCAAGCAACTCGCCGCACAGAAGTAGCCCGCGCCATCACGCCGCCTCCCGGCCGCCCGACGGGGGAGAGGACACCGTGCCTGCGGCACGCGTGGCCCCTCCCCCGCAGCCATGTCACTCCCTCCGGTCCCGCCGCAGCACCCGCAGACTGTGCGCCTCCATCGGGAACTCGGCTTCGGCCCCGACCGTCGCCCCCTCCGCCTCCATCGAGGGATCGGCGGTGTCCAGGACCAGCTCCCACTCCTCGCCGAACGCCGCCGGTGGCAGACGGAAGTCGACGGGCTCCCGGTGGCTGTTGAACAACAACAGGAACGTGTCGTCGGTGAGCGGCCTGCCCCGCGCGTCGCGTTCCATCGGCCCGTCGGCGCACAAATACACCGCGAGGGCGTGCGCGTCGCCGCGCTTCCAGTCCTCGTCGTCCATCTGACACGCGTCGGGTCGCAGCCACACCACCTCGGCGCGCTCCGGCGGGGTGTCGGGGGTCGGGCCGACGGGGAAGTGCCGACGACGCAGCCCGGGGTGTGCGTGGCGCAGCGCGACCACGCGCCGCGTGAAGTCGAGCAACCCACGCCGTTCTTCGTCCAACTCCCAGTCCACCCAGGAGACTTCGTTGTCCTGGCAGTAGGCGTTGTTGTTGCCGCGCTGGGTACGTCCCAGCTCGTCGCCGTGGGCGAGCATCGGCACGCCCTGGGAGAGCAGGAGCGTCGCGAGCAGATTGCGCTGCTGGCGCGACCGCAGCTCCCGGATGCCCCGGTCGTCGGTCTCGCCCTCGGTTCCGCAGTTCCACGACCGGTTGTCGTCGGCGCCGTCCCGGCTGTCCTCGCCGTTGGCCTCGTTGTGCTTGGTGTCGTAGGAGACGAGATCGCGCAGTGTGAAACCGTCGTGCGCCACCACGAAGTTGACGCTCGCGCGTGGCCGTCGCCGGTCGTGCTGGTAGAGGTCGGAGGAGCCCGTGAGCCGGGATGCGAAGTCGGCCAGGGTGTCGTCGTCACCCCGCCAGAAGCTGCGTACGGTGTCCCGGTAGTGGCCGTTCCACTCCGACCACAGGGCGGGGAAGTTCCCCACCTGGTAGCCGCCGTCCCCGATGTCCCAGGGTTCCGCGATCAGTTTGACCTGGCTGATCACCGGATCCTGCTGGACGAGGTCGAAGAAGGCGGAGAGACGGTCCACCTCGTGGAACTGACGCGCCAGGGTGGCGGCGAGGTCGAAGCGGAATCCGTCGACCCGCATCTCGGTCACCCAGTACCGCAGCGAGTCCATGATGAGCTGGAGGACGTTGGGGTGCCGCATCAGCAGGGAGTTGCCGGTGCCGGTGGTGTCGAAGTAGTGCGCCGGGTCGTCGTCGACGAGACGGTAGTAGGCCGCGTTGTCGATGCCCCGGAACGACAGCGTGGGGCCTTGGTCGTTGCCCTCCGCCGTGTGGTTGAACACCACGTCCAGGATGACCTCGATCCCGGCGGCGTGCAGGGCCTTCACCATGTTCTTGAACTCGACGACCTGCTGCCCCCGGGTGCCGCCCGCCGCGAACCCGTTGTGGGGGGCGAAGAACCCGATGGTGTTGTAGCCCCAGTAGTTGGACAGGCCGCGGTCGACGAGGAAGCCGTCCTGCGTGAACTGGTGCACCGGCATCAACTCCAGTGCGGTGACGCCCAGTTCCCTGAGATGGTCGATCACCTCGGGATGCGCGAGGCCCGCGTAGGTGCCGCGCAGCTCCTTCGGGACACTCGGGTGACGCATCGTCAGGCCGCGGACGTGGGCCTCGTAGACCACCGACTCGTGATACGGGTGACCCGGACGCCGGTCCCCCTCCCAGTCGAAGTCCCGGTCCGTCACGACACCGAACATCGCGTGGCCGGCACTGTCCAGGCCGTTGGACGTCTCGGGGTCCTCCGGGTCGGCGGTCAGCAGGGAGGGGTCACCGTCGAGTTGTCCGTCCACGGCGGTGGCGTACGGGTCGAGCAGCAGCTTGGCCGGGTCGCAGCGCAGCCCCTCGGAGGGCCGGTACGGTCCGTGCACCCGGTACCCGTACCGTTGCCCGGGGCCCACCCCCGGCAGATACGCGTGCCACACCGAGCCGTCGGCGTCGCTGAGCGGCACCCGTCGCTCGTCGCCCGCGTCGTCGAACAGGCAGAGTTCCACCCGTTCGGCCACCTCGGAGAAGAGCGCGAAGTTGGTTCCGGCGCCGTCGTGAACGGCACCGAGCGGATAAGGACGACCAGGCCACGTCTCCATGCCCGCATCAAAGCACGAGAGCCCCGACGACACTCCCCCGACGCGACGGGGCCCCCGCTGCCGTGTGCCCGTTCGACGGTCGCGTGCCGCCCGCAGACCGATGGCCGCGCACCCCGCCTGCGCCCAAAGCGTTACTCCTGTGTCGGCATCGCCGGGAACCCGCCGGTCGCCACCGGGCCCCAGCGGACCGGCGTGACGCGGATCAGGGACTTGCCCTGCTTCACCATCGCCGCGCGGTACTCCGCCCAGTCCGGATGCTCGCCGCTGATGCCGCGGAAGTACTCCACCAGCGGCTCCACCGATTCCGGCGCGTCCATGACCTCGGCCTCGCCGTCCACCTGGACCCATGGCCCGTCCCACTCGTCCGAGAGCACGATCACGCTGACGCGCCGGTCCCTGCGGGCGTTGCGGGTCTTGGCGCGCTCGGGGTAGGTGGACATGACCAGGCGGCCCTCGTCGTCGACACCGCAGGTCAGCGGCGAGCCCTGCGGGCTGCCGTCGGCGCGCCGGGTCACCAGGATCGCGCGGTGCCGCGAACGAACGAAGTCCAGCAACTGCTTTAGATCGACAGGGGTGTTGGAAGCGATTCTCGGGCTCATGTATCGCAGCCTATGACTTTCCGCGCACTCGCACCCTGTCGCGCGAGACTCCGACGGCCCCCGATCTCGCGCTCGCGACGCCGGCGGGTGCGATCGTCGCACTGACGGGTAGGAGCAACGCGCCCGCCCGCTACAGATGGAGGACCCCCGTGACCAGCGATGACCTGGTGACCCGGCTCACCCGGCTTGAGACACAGCTCGCCCAACCGACGCCGCCACCGATGGGCGGACAGGTCAGCATCCCCCTCGATCCGATCCGCCACCACGCCTACACCGGTGACGGCGGGCCGTGCACCACCCTGCTTTTCGGCGAGCAGTGCGCCGAGCCCTGCGACCGTCACGAACAGTCCTCGTCGCACGGCCCCTCCTGACCGGTCCGGCCCGCCTGACCGCCCCATACCGAGAGGCAGAGAGCGCGCGCGGGCCGACCCGGGGCACGAGCCGCTGCCCGGCCCGCAGTCATCCTGTCAGCGGCGCGCGTGACCAACCGGATGGCCCTGGTGACGGTCAACTGCCTTTGCTGGCACGCGAGTTACGGCAGCTTCCGCGACAGGAGCTGGGAGGTTGATGATCTGTCGGGGGGCGTTGCCTCGGCATGGCTCTGGCGCTTCAGGTAGAAATGGGTCGGGAAGACCGGGCCGCTTCGGCCTCGTCCGCCCAGCCGGATCCAGATGGCAGCCCCGTCGCACAGGAGAAATGTCTCGTGAATGATCGGCCCTTGACCCTCATGGCGGTACACGCCCACCCCGACGACGAAGCCACCGGAACGGGCGGGATCCTCGCACGGTACGCGGCCGAGGGCATCCGTACGGTCCTGGTGACGTGTACGGACGGTGGTTGCGGGGACGGTCCCGGAGGGCTCAAGCCGGGCGACCCCGGGCACGACCCGGCCGCCGTCGCGGCGATGCGGCGTGACGAACTCAAGTCGAGCTGCGCGGTCCTGAAGATCAGTCACCTGGAGATGCTGGACTACGCGGACTCCGGCATGATGGGCTGGGCCACCAATGACGCGCCCGGATCGTTCTGGCAGACGCCGGTCGAGGAGGGCGCTGCCCGGCTCGCTGAACTCATGCGGCGCTACGAACCCGATGTGGTCGTCACCTATGACGAGAACGGCTTCTATGGCCACCCGGACCACATCCAGGCGAACCGCATCACGATGGCGGCGCTGGAGATGACGTCGGGAACCCCGAAGGTGTACTGGACGACCGCTCCTCGCTCGATGATGCAGCGGTTCGGCGAGATCATGCGCGAGTTCCATCCGGACGCGCCGGAGCCGGACCCGGCCGAGGCCGCCGAGATGGCGAAGATCGGGCTCCCGGACGAGGAGATCACCACCTGGGTGGACACCTCGGCCTTCGGTGCTCAGAAGTTCGACGCGCTGGCCGCACACGCGAGCCAGGGCGAGAACATTTTCTTCCTGCGGATGGGCCAGGAGCGGTTCACGGAACTGATGGGCGTCGAGACCTTCGTACGCGTGAAGGACACCACCGGCGAGGCCGTGCCGGAGAACGACCTGTTCGCCGGCCTGCGCTGAACCGCCCGCCGGCCTGGGGCGCTCCCCCGCTGCCGGCTCCAGGTCGCGTGTACTGCCTCTCCAGATCGCATGTACTGCCTTACGACGACTCCGACAGCTCGGCACGTACGCGGCGAGTCACGTCCCTCGGAACGCTGTCCCGGCGGTGATCAGCCTGCCAACAGTGCCGCGGGCGGCCTGGCCACGAGTGCTCGTCCGCGCGGTGGGACGGTCCACGGTCGTGCCCGGCGATGCCCCACCGCGCCAGCAGGGCGTCGGCGGCGAGCGGCCTCGCGACGGAGTGCCCCAAGTCCTGGCCGGCGCAGAGAAGTTGGCGGTGGCGCCCGTCCAACCGGCCGGGGCCGGGGTACGGGCGCCACCTTGGGCCGATGGGCCGATGGGGCTGAAAGGCCGACGTCACACGACGGGTGCGCCTCATCGCGCCGTCACCGCGCCGTCACCGCGCCTGATCAGAAGCGGCCGCCTGTGGCGCGAGTGATAGGTCCCTGCCCGCGTCGGGCGGCCGCCCGGCCGAGGCTGTAGGCACCCGCGAGGGCCGCCACCACGCCTCCTCCGACGCCGGCCGCTATCTGCTTGCGCTTCTGCACCACGGTCCATGCGGTCGACGCGGCCTGGAGCGACTTGCCGGGCATGGTGGACAGCATCTCGCCGCCGGCCTTGGCCCTTGAGCGCAGCGCCACCACCGCGCTGCCCGTGGTGTCCTTGGCCTCGGACGCAGCCGACTTGGCCTGCGTCGCGGTCGATGAGGCCTTAGTCGTGGCGGAGCGGGCCCCCTCACTCGCGGAGCGGGCCGTGCTCTTGGCCGCTGTGCTCTTCGTGGTCTCGTTCTTCTTCGCTGTTTCCGACATGAGGTCCGTTTAGCCGCAGTTCCTCGTTCGAAACGGCCGAAGTACGGTTGAAACTGCCGGGGTTCGGGTTCCCCGCACGGCTCTGGGCACCGCCGTCACCAGGCTCGCGGGTCAAGGCGCATGCCGGCCAGGCGCGTTGGCGGGCTGGGTGCGCAGGACCTGGTCGAGGTAGCCGGGGCCGGACGCCGGGACGATCTCGGGGGCCGTCCGGTAGCGCAGCGTCTCCGTCTGCCAGGCGTGGTAGCCACTCATCCACAGGGACATGATCTCGGTGTACGTGTGCACGGCGGACCGTTCTGCGGGGCCGAGCCCGAGGTGGGCGCAGAGCGCAGGCACGTGTCCTTCGAGCTCCCGGAAGCGCCCGACGAGCCTGCCCACCTGTTGGCGCACGGCCAGGACGGCCGCGTCACGGCTGAGGAGCCGGGTGGATTCCAGGACGAGGACCAGGTTGTCCATGTCCCCGCGGGATTCCTCCTTCTCCACGGAGTACACGTCGTTGCACATCAGCGTCACATCAATGGCGGCCTGTCGCATGATGCGCAACTGGGGCGAGTGGAAGGCAGCCGCGGGGACGGCGATGTCCGCGGCGCGCTCACCGAGGGAGAGCGGGAGGTCGGTGCCCGCGATGCCTCGACGGACCTGGAGGTAGGTCTCCAGGTCGGATGGGGTGCCGCGGAGGCGTCCTATCGCTTCATGGGCCTGTGCGGCGAAGTAGTACTCCCACTCGTGTGCGGTCCGCGCGATCCAGGCAGGACGGGCGCCACAGGTCTCGCGGACCCGGATGTCGGCGAACGCCGCCGTGCACGGGTCGGCGTCGGCGGGCGGGGCGGCACCGTGAACGATGTCGATCAACTGCTGGCATACGCGGGAGACCCGGGCGGGGTCCCGGCCGAGCGGGCCGTCGAATTGGTCGTCGAAGACGAAGAAGAAGGCCATCGCGTCCGCACACAGCTCAAGAGCGGGGCCGACCGCATGAGGAAGACCGAGTGCGGCCAGACGCGGCATGTCCCAGGAGTCGTACCAGGCCGCCGAACGGTCGTCCGTGACGAGGCCGAGGCGGCGGACCCACGCCGAGTTGTGCCGCCGGGCCCGGTCGAGATCGGGACTGATCCGCGCGGGGGCGGGGAGGTCGAAGTCGATGTCCTGGGGCATGGGTCCTCCCGGTGTGCGCGGCGGAGAGCGGTGCGGTCCGGGGCCGTGGCCCCCTACGAGGCCGAAAGCTGAGACGCTGCCGGCCTCGGGTCATCGCCCGGTGGTGGTCTACATACGTGCCGTTTTCCTGTCACTGCCCTGTCGTCGTTGCCCTGCCGGAGCCTGCCGGGGTCTGCATGGCATGTGTCCTCAGCCATCGGCAGGAGCGGAGCGCGTCCCGTTCCCGGCGGACGGCGACTTGAGGTCGAGCGCAAGGGAGTCGAGCGCAAGAGACTCGGAGCCGCCCACACCCAGCCGTGCGAAGGAGTAGGCCATCGACACACTGACGCTCTCCGGCGTGCGGAACGCCTCGGTGCTGCGGATGGCGGCGAGCCGGTCCCGGATCGATTCCGGTGTGGGGTCGTCCTGCCACACCACCCCGTCGGTCGCGCCCAGGAAGATACGAGCGGTGCGACGGCCGGCCGCGTGCAGGAGTTCTCCGGTACAGGGCACGGATTCGTGAGCCAGGAAGACCACTACGGAGGCCGCGTGACGGGCGGGGAAGAGGCGGGTGAGCAGGTCAGCCGTGGGTTCGTCGTCGGTCAGCGCTTCGAGGGACATACGGGTGGCGGCGACCGGGACGACAGCGTTGACCTTGATGCCGTGTGCGGCGCCCTCGGCCGCCAACGACGTGGTCAGACCGAGCACGGCGCCCTTGCCTGCGGCGTACACGCTGAGCCCGGTGTCACCGAACAGGGCGTCGGAACACGTGTTGACGATGCGCCCGTACTGCGACTCGACCATGTGGGGCCACACCGCCCGGAGCATGTTCAGTGTCCCGCCCACATGGGTGTTCAGCACACGTCCGCACTCCTCGTCCGAAAGCTCTCCCAGTGGACGAAGGATCGAGATCCCGGCGTTGTTGACGAGGATGTCCAACCGTCCCCAACGCTCCATTGTGGTGCTGGTCAGTGCCCGAGCGCCGCTCACGGTCGCGATGTCATGGACGTCCGCCATGGCCTCCCCGCCGCGTCGCCGTATCTCCTCGGCGACCTCGTGCGCGGGCGACGGCGACGCCCCCCGCCCGTCGATCCCCGTCCCCACGTCGTTGACGCTCACGCGTGCGCCCCGCGCCGCGAGGAGCAGGGCGTACTCCCGGCCCAAGCCGCGGGCCCCGCCCGTCACCACCGCCACGCGACCGTCGAAGCGGATCCGGTCCACGTCGTCCGCGTCCTCCACCCTGCCCACCCGCCCTCTCAAAAGCCGTGCGATTCCCGCACACCTTGCCCCGGCCGGGCGGATTCGACCAGGGAGCGCGGGAGACCACCCGACGCAACGGCGAACGCTCCACGCGCACGCACACGCTCCGCTACGCGCCGTTGCCCGCAGGGGAGTTGACCGGTACGCGCAACGCGGCGAGCACCGGGAGGTGGTCCGTGGCTGTACGAAGGTCGTGTTCGACGACGCCATGCAGGCCCATGGGCACCCCGCACCCCAGCACCTCCACTCCCCGCGTGGCGAAAATGGCGTCGATCCGCTGCAACGGGTCACCCAGCCGGGTCGTGTGCTCCCTCCCCCACGGCTTGGTCGCCCAGCCGTCCTGCAAGGCGCTCGCAAGCAGGCCGAAGGTCCGGCCGTCGGGCCGGTCGTTGAAGTCACCTCCGACCATCGCGTACGGAACACCCAGGGCGGACAGCCTGTCGAGGAGCAACCGGCCCTGCCCGTAGCGTTCCCGGTCGTTGACGCTCAGGTGGCAGCTGAGGACACCGAGCCGGGCACCCCCGAACCGCAGCACGGCCGTCGAGAAGCCGCGCTGGTGCAGGCCGGGGGTGCGGGGCAGCAGGATGTCCTCTGTGCGTTCCACGTGGGCACGGAGCGAGGACAGGATCATGGGGCCGGAGGCGGTGGCGCCACCCGCTACGTACACGAGCCCGGAGGCGTGCGCGAGGCGGGCGGCGGCCTTGCGCCAGCGGAAGAAGCGCGGGGCTTCCTGAACGCACACGACGTCGGGCCGGCAGGCGCGGATCACCCGGGCCAGAGCCGCTTCGTCGTCACGCATGGAGCGGATGTTGTAACTGAGCACGCGCACGACGGCGCAACCGTCAGGTTCCGTTACAGACTCGGGCAGGTCCTGCACGCATTCCCTCGCGTTCCGCGGTGTCCGGCAACTACCCCTCCACCAGCGGGTTTTGAGGCTGATGGCTCGCGCCGGTCATCCTAGCCCCCGCCCCGGGCCCGGCGGCGACGACTCGTCGAGGTTTAAGGGTGGCCGACCCCGTACGCCCCCGCCTGCATGGTCATGAGCCGTCCATCGCGTGCACGGGCATGGGTCACGCCACCGATCCGGCCGATGCTGTCCGACTCCCATGAGGTAAGCGGCGTCGGTGTGGGTACCGAGTATCAAAGTGACCCGGCTTGCGACGTGAAGGGAGAACACCCGTGGAGAGCGGACTCACGCTGGCGGCAGTCAATTCCCATCCTACGAACGTGCCGAGCTGGGGGGTGGCGCTGTTCGTAGGCGTATTCATCCTGGCCGCGATCTTCGTTGTCGTGCAGCTGGTCCGGCGGCGTGATCGCTGAGCAGCGCTCCCGTTCTGGATGGCAGATACCGACGGGCGGTGCCCGAACGTCGGCTCAGTGGGGTTCGCCGAACCAGCGGGCGAGCGCGGGCCCCGGGTCGGCGGTGCCCGCCCAGCACACGTAGCCGTCCGGCCGGATGAGCATCGGCTCGGTGGGGGCGCCCCGGCCCGCCCGGTCCACCCGGTCCTTCCAGGGGCCGACGACGTCGGCGAACGTGTCGGCCGGGTCCAGCAGGATGCCGTGCCCGTGCCGCAGCAGTTCGTGGACGCGGGCCGGGCCCAGGTCCGGTGCGGGCCGGCCGACGAGCGGATGGGTCTCGGTGCCGTGCATCGGATAACGCAGAGCCATGCCGGACATCATGTCGCTGAGATAGTGCTGCACGTCCGGAAGCTGGGCCATCTCCGTGAAGATCTCCCGGGCAGCGAGCACATGCGGATCGCGCGTACCGGCCCAGTCCATCAGCAGGCTCTGGGCCCGTACGTTGCGCAGTACGGCCGCCCCGGCGGGATGCCGCTCCACGTGGTACGTGTCGAGCAGGTCCTCCGGCGCCCAGCCGTGCACGGCGGCGCCCAGTTTCCAGCCGAGGTTGAGCGCGTCCTGGATCCCGGTGTTCATGCCCTGCGCGCCGAGCGGAAGGTGGACGTGGGCGGCGTCACCCGCCAGGAACACGCGGCCGTGCCGGTACTGCTCGACCTGCCGCGACACGTCAGTGATGCGGCCTGCGTGGCGTAGTTCGAGCAGTTCCACCCCCGGCCCGAACACAACGCGCAGCCCTCGGCGGACCTCGTCCTCGGTGACCGGGACCTCCCTCGGCAGCGCTTGGTCCGGACCGCCGAGTGCCAGCCGGCGCAGCTGCCGTCCCTGCTGATCGGTACCGAGCGGGAAGAGCGCCGCCCAGTGCCCGTCCTCCGTCCAGGTGTGTGATGTGGACGGATCGTCACCGCCCAGCCGCACGTCGGCCGCGGTGATCGTCGAGGTACCGGACCGGCCGGGGAAGGCGGCCCGCAGCAGCGACCGTACGGTGCTGTGCGCGCCGTCGGCGGCGACGAGGTATCGGGAACGGAGCGTGGTGCCGTCGGCGAAGTCCGCGGTGACGCCGTCGTCGTCCTGGGCGAGAGCGACCAACTGGTGGTTCCGGCGGGCGTGGAGGCCCCGGGCGGCGAGGTGTTGCTCGAAGAAGCCCTCGATCACCACTTGGGGCACGGACCGCCATGGCAGACGGTGCCGGTTGGAGTCGAAGGGGAGCGGGATGCCGGCGAAGTGGCCCGTGGTGGTGGGGTGGTCTCCGGTGGCCAACAGCGGTTCGAGGAGCCCTCGTTGGTCCAGCGCCTCCAGTGTGCGGGACTGTACGCCGCCTGCCTTCGACAGCTCGCTGCGCTGCGACAGTTTGTCGGCCAGTACCGTTGACACCCCCGCCGTCAGCAGCTCGTTGGCCAACGTCATTCCGGTGGGGCCGGCGCCGACGATGAGTACGTCGGTGTCCATGGATACTCCTTCTGCTGGGTCGATCAGGACACGAGCAACGCTCTGCCGGTCGGGCCTGCCGCGCCAGGGACCGGCCCTCTTGTGCTGATATCCGGCACCGGCTAGCTTCAGCTCGGTGGAATCCGACTACGACGAGCTGGACCGGCGGCTCGTGCATGCCCTTCAGGTCGACGGTCGTGCGCCGTTCAGCGGCATCGCCGAAGTTCTGGGCGTGTCGGATCGCACCATCGCCCGTCGGTACGCCCGGTTGCGGTCGACCGGGGCGGTCCGGGTGCTCGGCGGGGTCGACCCCACCGTGCTGGGTGCCGTCCTGTGGCTGCTGCGGGTGCGCTGTGCGCCCACCACATCGCTTCCGGTCGCCGAGGCTCTCGCCAGGCGGCCCGACACATCCTGGGTGAGCCTCAGCTCCGGCGGCACCGAGATCACCTGCGTGGTCCGCACCGAGAACGAGGCGGACAGCGAGGCGCTGCTGCTGGCCAAACTCCCCCGCACCCCGCGGGTGGAGGGCGTGAGCGCGCACTCCGTGCTGCACGCCTTCTACGGCGGCCCGGACAATCTGGTCGGCAAGCTCGGGTCGCTGGACGAGGACGCGATCGCGCGGCTGCGCCCGCCGCCGGTACCGCAACGACACGGACCGGTGCGGCTCGACGACGGTGACCGCAAGCTCCTCGCCGTGCTCGCCGGCGACGGCCGGGCCGGATTCGAGCAGTTGGCGTCGGCGACGGGCTGGTCGCCGACGACGGTACGGCGCCGGATGACGGAGCTGCGTGGACACGGCCTGCTCTACCTCGACATCGACGTCGACTGGCGCATGTTCGGTGTGCGCGCCCGGACCCTGCTCTGGCTTTCGGTCGCCCCCGCGCACCTGGAGGAGGCCGGTCGGGCGCTGGCCGGGCATCCGGAGATCGCGTTCGCCGCCGCCACGACCGGCCCGACCAACCTGTACGCGAGCGTGGTGTGCGCGAACCAGCGGGAGCTGTACCGGTACTTGACCACCCGGGTCGCCGCGCTCCCTGCCGTCACCCACATCGAGACGGCACCCGTGATCAGGACGGTCAAGCAGGCAGGGGCCCGGGCCTAGAGTCCGAAAGCGTCAACATCACGTGCCCGAAAGCGACTTGAGCGCAGATGCTTCCTGCCTGACGGAAGACATCATGCCGCGGGGCAGCGCTCGTGGGCGCCGACCGGAACACACGGGTCAGGACAGGACGGCGTCGGGTACTCACGGGCATGGGCAGCCATCAAGCGGATGACGCCGGCCACCACACGACGTCAGGTGGCGTCCGCGACCGGCACGACGCTAGGCTCAAGCCCATGATCGTATGGCTCAACGGCACACACGGCGCGGGCAAGACGACGACCAGTGCGCTCGTGCAGCAGTTGATCCCGGACTCGCGGGTATTCGATGCCGAGAAAGTCGGCGAGACACTCATGGACATCACGCCAGGGCTGCCCACGACGACCAACTTTCAGCACTGGCCACCCTGGCGGCCCCTCGTGGTCGAGACCGCCCGTCACGTCCTCGACTACACCGGCGGCACCCTGGTGATACCGATGACAGTCCTGGTGGAGCAGTATTGGCGCGAGATCAGCGCGGGCCTTGCCCAGCACACCATCGACGTACGGCACTTCGTCCTCCATGCCGACCAGGACACGCTCCGCGGGCGCATCGCCGGCGACACCGTCGTTGGCCCCAACTCCCCTTTCCGTCTCCAATACCTCGAACCCTACGCAGAAGCGGCCCGCACGTGGCTGCACGCCGAGGCCGAGGTCGTCGACACCACGCACCTCACACCGGCTCAGGCCGCGCAGCGGATCGCAGCGGCCGTGAAGAGGTGAGAGAACGAGGCGTCGACGCCCGCCCAGGCCCGACGGACCGCCGGCGGTGACCGTACTACCGGGCACATTACGGGCCGCCCATGTCTCGCCTTCGGTCCGTGCGGCGGCAGCGTGGTGTGGTGGTGCCGCGCCGGTCCAGGCGTGGCGGCGCAGTGCCGGTACACCGCGCGTCGCCGGGGCGCGGACTGCGGAGCGTGTCGGTCAGAGACCGGTCAGGTGCTCCGGGCGGATCGGTGTCTTCGTGAGCTCAAGGCCCGTCGCGTTGCGAATCGCCGCGAGGACGGCCGGAGTTGACGACAGGGTCGGTGCCTCGCCGATGCCGCGGACGCCGTACGGCGCGTTCGGGTCGGCCAGTTCGAGGTAGTCGACGGGAATGGTCGGGGTGTCGAGGATGGTGGGGAGGAGGTAGTCCGTGAAGGAGGGGTTGCGCACCTTCGCGGTCCTGGGGTCCACGACGATCTCCTCCATGATCGCGACGCCCAGGCCCTGCACGGTGCCGCCCTGGATCTGGCCCACGACGGAGAGCGGGTTCAGCGCCTTGCCGACGTCCTGGGCACAGGCCAGTTCCACGACCTTGACCAGGCCGAGCTCGGTGTCGACCTCCACCACCGCGCGGTGCGCCGCGAAGGCGTACTGGACGTGGCCGTTGCCCTGCCCGGTCTTCAGGTCGAAGGGCTCCGTGGGGCGGTGGCGCCACTCCGCCTCGACTTCCACGACCTCGTCGTCGAGGACGTCCGCGATCGCGCAGAGGGCTTCGCCGTCCTCGGTGACGACCTTGCCGCCCTTCAGACGGAGTTCCGCGGTGGCCCACGCCGGATGGTCCGAGCCGAACTTGCGCCGTCCCAGCTCCATGACCTTCTCGCGGACGAGCCCGCAGGAGTTCTTGATGGAGCCGCCCGTCATGTAGGTCTGACGGCCCGCGGAGGTCGAACCGGCCGATCCCACCTGGGTGTTGGCGGGGTGGATGGTGACCTGCTGGACACCGAGTTCGGTACGGGCGATCTGGGCGTGGATGGTGACGCCGCCCTGGCCGACCTCCGCCATGGCCGTGTGGACCATCGCGACGGCCTCGCCGTTGATGACCTCAAGGCGCACCTTGGCCGTCGAGTAGTCGTCGAAGCCCTCGGAGAAGCCGACGTTCTTGATGCCCACCGCGTAGCCGACACCGCGTACGACGCCCTCGCCGTGCGTCGTGTTGGAGAGGCCGCCCGGCAGCGCGCGGACATCGGCGTCGCCGTAGGCGGTCTCCCACTGGCGCTCCGGCGGCAGCGGGCGCGCCTTGACCATGCGCAGCAGTTCGGCGACCGGGGCCGGCGAGTCGACCGGCTGGCCGGTGGGCATGATCGTGCCCTGCTCCATGGCGTTGAGGCGGCGGAACTCCACGGGATCCATGTCCAGTTGGGCGGCGAGCTTGTCCATCTGAGCCTCGTAGGCGAAGCAGGCCTGGACCGCGCCGAAGCCGCGCATCGCGCCGCAGGGCGGGTTGTTGGTGTAGAGGCCGATCGCCTCGATGTCGACGTCGTCGATGACATACGGACCGGCGGAGAGGGACGACGCGTTGCCCACGACCGAGGCGGTGGACGACGCGTAGGCTCCGCCGTCCAGCACGATCTTGCACTTCATGTGTGTGAGCTTGCCGTCCCTGGTGGCGCCGTGCTCGTAGTGGAGCTTCGCCGGGTGGCGGTGGACGTGCCCGAAGAAGGACTCGTACCGGTTGTAGACCATCTTGACCGGCTTGCCCGTGCGCAGCGCGAGCACACTGGCGAGGATCTGCATCGAGATGTCCTCGCGGCCGCCGAACGCGCCGCCGACACCGGCCATCGTCATACGCACCTTCTCCTCGGGCAGGCCGAGGCAGGGGGCGATCTGCTGGAGGTCGGAGTGCAGCCACTGGGTCGCGACGTACAGGTCGACGCCGCCGTCCTCGCAGGGTACGGCGAGGCCGGACTCGGGGCCGAGGAAGGCCTGGTCCTGCATGCCGAAGGTGTACTCGCCCTTGACGATCACGTCGGCGCGCTTGGCGGCCTCGTCCGCGTCGCCGCGGACGATCGGCTGGCGGTGCACGATGTTGGGGTGCGGGACGTGAGCGGCGTGGTGGTCGTCGCGGTTCTCATGGACCAGGATCGCGTCGGGCGCGGTCGCCGAGGCCTCATCGGTGATGAGCGGCAGTTCCCGGTACTCGATCCTGATCTTCGCGGCTGCTCGGCGCGCGGTCTCGGGGTGGTCGGCGGCCACGAGGGCGACCGGCTCACCATGGTGGCGGACCTTGCCGTACGCGAGGACTGGGGTGTCCTGGAACTCCATGCCGTAGTTCTTCGCGGCCGGCAGGTCCTCATGGGTCAGGACGGCGTATACGCCGTCCATGGCCCGGGCCTCGGAGGTGTCGATCGACACGATCTCGGCATGCGCGACGGTGCTGCGCAGGGTCTGACCCCACAGCATGTCCTCGTGCCACATGTCCGAGGAGTACGCGAACTCTCCCGTCACCTTGAGGGTGGCGTCCGGGCGCAGGGTCGACTCGCCGATGCCGCCCTTGGTGTGGTTCTGAGTGACGTCGGCGGGGATGCCCGTGGTGGTGCCTGCCATGATCAGATCGCCTCTTCCCGATGTTCCCTACGTGCTGGACGTTCCGTACGTTCCGTGTGGGCCGCGGCCCACCGGACGGCGCCCAGGCTCTTCTCGTGTCCCGTGCAGCGGCAGAGGTCCCCATGCCGTGGTGCGTGTCGCGCCCCCCGTGCGCGGCACGCTGGTCGTGGTGGTCGGTGGGGCCGCCATCGACCGTGAGATCGACGCGCATGGTCACGCGGCTCCTTCCGGGCCGCGACCCTCGCCCCCGCGGCAGGACTCCCGCCCGGCCGAGCCCGCGGCGGGCCATGACGCGCGGAGTGTGTCCGCGGTGGTCCGCGGTGCCGCGGACGTCGTCGATCGGGCTCGGCGATGCGGCCCAGGTCCAGGAGGGGTTGGGGGCGGCGGTGATCGAAGCTGATCGCGACCATGACGTCGGTACCACCCGCAAGGGGGCACGACTGCGGGGTACCCGGCCTTGGCGGCGAGCGCGTCATCCCAGCTGGCGGGGCGAAGGAAATCCATGGGGGGCGGTCCTTTCTTCGTGGCGGGTCGGCCGTGGTGGCCGCGGTGCGCCCACAGCCGGTCCGCGGTGAGCCCACGGCGAATGGTTCGTCCGGGGCGTTCGTTTCGAGTCAGGGGCTCGAAGTCGCTGTCGGCCGTATGCGCTGAAGTACACAGCGCGATCAAGGGGCCGAGGCAGTCACCGATCGCTCAGAACCCGCCTGGCCGCCCCCTGTGGACGACCGTGCCTTCGCACCGCGCCAAGCCCCTGAGCTGCGACGATTTCCTCTACTCAACGGCCCGACGGCGTGAGAGGGTGGCGATCGTGCTGCTCCGTGAACTCCTCGCTGTCGACGAGCTGGACCTGCGCCTGCTCGTGGGTGGCGACGCCGACGACCACGCGCTCGATCGCGCCGTCCGCGCGGTGCCGACCATCGACCGGGCCGACCCCGGCCGCTTCCTCACCGGCGGCGAACTCGTCCTCACCGGGCTCGCCTGGTGGCAGGAGGACGGAGACGCCGAGCCGTTCGTACGCATCCTCGACCGGGCGGGCGTCACGGCGCTCGCCGCGGGCGAGGTGGAACACGGGCACATCCCGGACGACCTCGTACACGCCTGTCGGCGCTACGGCCTCCCCCTCGTCGCCGTGCGACCGGAAACGTCGTTCTCGGCGATCACCGAACACGTTCTGCGCCGTCTGCACCGCCGCGACGGGGACGGCCTCGCCGCGATGGTCGAACGGCATCGCCGGCTCCTCACCGATGAACAGCCGGGCTCCGACCCCGTGTTGGAGCTCCTGCAACACAGCCTCGGTCTTGACATCCGTGTCCTGTCGGCGACCGGGCGCCAGATCGGCGGAGCCCGCCCGGCGCTGCATGCCAAGACTGCGGTGGCGCTGGCCGCGAGGTATCTCGCCGCGCGCCGCGCCGGTGAGGCCGCGCCCCATCAGGTCGCGCTCGGGAGCCGGCACTACGCGCTCGTGCCGGTACGCGAAGCCTCCGGACCTTCGCCCCTCACCGCCGCGGCGGACCCCGCCGCCGAGCTCGGGGACTGGCTGCTCGTGGTGGAGGCCGACACATCGTCCTGGCCCGCGGCGGACCTCGAACTCCTTGACCGGACAGCCGAGTTGGCCTCGGACGCGCGATCCGAGCACGACCGCGGCAAGGCCGTGCGCAACGACCTGGCGCGCTGGATCCTCGACCTGCTGCGCAGCCGCGTCCCGTTCGACGAGATACCGGCCCGGCTGCGCAGGACCGCGTACGGCGTCCTCACCGAGACCGAAGACTGGCTGCGGTGCCAGTTCGTCGTCGCCCAGGGGCGGTGGCACGGGGCCCGGCCCATCCCGGCCCCGGCTCTGCAACAACTCCTGGAGGAAGCCCTGGTCCACGCGGAGGGCCCGGGGCCCGTACCGCCGGAACACATCGCGGCCACCGTCGACGACGGGCAGGCCGTCCTGTTCGTACTGGTCCCCGAGCCGGCGGACGGGCTCCCCGAACAGGTCCTGGACTGCGACGCCCTGCGGCAGAGGCTCACCGGCGTACTCGCCCGCTGGCTCGGCCCGACGGACAGCGTCTCGGTCGGCGTCAGCTCCCCCGTGGACGCGCCGGAGAGTGCGCCGCGGGCACTCGACGAGGCCCGCACCGCGATGCGTGTCGCCGCCGGCAGCCCGGGCCGCGTGCAGGTGCGCGGCCCCGTCGACCTCACCTCGCACATCCTGGCGCTGCTGCCCCTCATTCCGGCCCGGACGCGGCACGCCTTCGCCGCCCGGCTGCTCAACCCCCTACGCGATCACGACAGCCGCCACCAGACCGGCCTGCTGCCCACGCTGGAGGCGTTCCTCGACTGCGACGCGTCCTGGACCATGTGCGCCGCCCGACTCCACCTGCATGTCAACTCGTTGCGCCAGCGCATCGCCCGGATCGAGCAGCTGACGGGCAGGGACCTGGCCCGGCTGGAGACCAGACTGGACTTCCTCGCGGCGCTGAAGGCTTGCTGAGCCGGAGCGCATGCGCGCCGCGTCGTCCAGGCGCCGCACCGTCACATCGTCGCACCGTCGCAGAGGGAGGAACGTGTCGTGTCCGAGCCGCTGTTCGTGAGGTTCCAGGGGGTGATGCCGGGCCCGGCCGGCCGCGTCCCCGGCGTGTTCGGCCTGGCCAACGCGCTGGCGCGGGCGGGAAAGCTCACTGAGGAGCAGTACGACGTCTGGCGGTCGGGCAACGACTGGTACGACGCCAACTTCACCAACCCGACCGACGTCGACCCCACCGTGTACGACCCCGGCCTCAACCCCGGCGCGACCGCCTGGTTCAAGTCCACCGCCGTGCACCTCATCGACCGGGTGACCGGATACCTCGAACTCCTCGCCGCCCACGGGGTGACATGCGAACGCGTCGAGTCGTCGGACCCGGGGAGGGTCATCTATGAGGACCACGAACAGGTTGTGGTGGTGCCCTGGCGACCGGCCGACACCTCACACTGAGGCGAAACCGCGCTGTCAGCACGTGGGTTGCTCCCGTGCACAGGCAGGCTCGGCGGTCGCGACGCCGCGTCCCTGCTGCGCGGAGTCATCCGCTGGTGGGCAGCGGCGGGGCGACCAGCGTGTCCCACGTGGCCGTCGCGCAGAAGATGACCTCTTCGAGCTCGGCACGGGTGGCGCCGTCGCGGGCCTGGACGGACAGGCCCTCCACCACGGTGGTGTAGTAGCGCGCGATGCCGTCGAGGCGGGCAGGGGGCGCGGTGAGATCGCCGTCGGTGATGCCTTGGGCCAGCCGGTCCTTGATAGTGGCGTGCATGTCGCGTCGCAGCTCGGCCAGGAACTCCCGGACGCCCTGGTTCTCCACCGGGCCGGTGAGTGCGGTCAGGATGAGCATGCAGCCGGTCGGTGTGTCGGGGCGGGTGATCTCGTTGGCGGTGGCGCGCAGCATGGCCTCGACCGCGGACCGTGCGGTCGGCTGTTCGCGCAGCGCGCGCCGGGGCGACTCGCCCGAGGTCGCGCCGTAGAGCCCCATCACCTGACGGAACAGGTTCTCCTTGCTTCCGAAACAGGCGTAGATGCTGGCCGAGGCGATACCCATGGCCGAGGCCAGATCGTTGAGCGACGTGCCCTCGTAGCCCCGCTCCCAGAAGAGGACCAGAGCCTGGCGCAGGGCGGTGTCCGGGTCGAATTTGCGCGGCCTGCCTCGTCGAGTGGCCATCAAAGTGCCCTGTCCTCCTGTTGAGCGTTCGATCAAGTTTACCCTGACCTGCGCCGGTGGTGAGCGCATAGTTGGTCGTTCGATATATAAACCAGCGTTTCATCGGAAGGAAGCGGCCCCAGGTGCCGGCGCGGGTGCGCCGACCGACCTGGAGCCGCCCGTCACTGACCTCGGGATCCGCCCGGCCTGTGGGCATCGGTGTCAGCCGAGTGCCGAGTCACCGGGCCGAGGGCGACGATGGTCTGGACGTCCTTTCCTGATGGACGTCCTTTCTTGGTGGTTGTCCTCTCCTGGTGGTTGTCCTCTCCTGGTGGTTGTCGGCGGCCGCGCGGCGGCCTCGGGAAGGCTGGCGTCGTGATGGCCGCCGTCAGGGCCGGCCTGGACACGTCTGGAACGCGTAGAACTTGTTGTTGCCGGTCATTCCGGGGAGCTTGCGGTAACCCGAGCCCCAGTAGACGGTGCCGTCGGCGATCGTGGCCCCCGCGAGCACGGACCCACCGGAGGCGAAGCTCCAGATGACTGCGCCGGTTTCGGCGTTCAGCCCGAACATGTTGTTGCCGGTACCGGCCGTCGAAGGGGCGAACACGACGCCGTTGGTCACGG
The DNA here is from genome assembly GCF_043200435.1 of Streptomyces sp. NPDC048416. Taxonomy (NCBI): domain Bacteria; kingdom Bacillati; phylum Actinomycetota; class Actinomycetes; order Kitasatosporales; family Streptomycetaceae; genus Streptomyces; species Streptomyces sp. NPDC048416. The sequence continues at coordinate 86,326 of NZ_JBICXU010000015.1, read as the reverse complement.
CGAGCGGCCCCTGGTCCGATGCGGCGCCCGGGTCCGCGGTCTGCCAGAGGATCTTCCCTGTCGCCGGGTCCAGCGCGCCCCACGAGCCGTGGTTGGTCGTTTGACCGGACGGCTGGAGGGTGTACGTCTCGCCCTGGTAGTCGGATATGGCTACGTAGATCCGCTTGCCGTCCGTGGCGGAGCCCCACTGCACCCCGCCGAGCGGCCCGCCGGGACCCACTTGGGTGGCCCACAGCATGGCGCCCTTGCGGTCCGGGTCGAAGGCGGCGTACACGCCGCTCTTCTGGCCGGCGCCGAGGATGGTCTTGGGGCCGGTTGCCGTCTGGATGGTGAGGAGGTTGACGCCGCTGCCGAAGTCGTAGTCGGAGCCGGTCGGTTGGGGGCAGTTGGGCCCGGGAGTGCCGGACAGGCACGCCAGGTTCCAGTCGTCACCGCTGGACAGGCGTTGTGCCCACGCGACCCCCCCGTCGGTCATGCGCAACGCGACCACCGAGTCGAAGTGGTCGTCCGGGGACAGGCACGATTCCTGAGTGCCGCCGTTGTTGATGCAGGACGTGTAGGCGGGCGCGGTCGGCGTGCTGTAGTTGTTGCCGGTGGTGGTGTATACGACACCCCTGGCCGGGTCGGGGACGATGGTGCTGCTCCAGATGGCGCCACCGGAGTACCCCTCCGGCACCACGGGGGTCTTCCACTTCACTGCTCCCGTGCTCGCGTTCAGCGCGACCACGCTGCCGCGGAAGTTGCAGCAGGGGTATGTGGGGTCGTCGGCCGCACCCTCTTCGTTCGAGGAGACACCGACGTAGAGCACACCGCGGTAGACGATGGGTGACGCGGTGTCGATAGCGAAGGGGTGGGTGTCGAGTTGCGCCTTCCAGCGCAGGGCGCCGGTGTTGATGTTGACGGCCAGGAGCCAGGCGCCCTGCTGGGTGCCTATGTACATCGTGTTGGTGGTCAGGTCGACGTACGGTGTGGTGCGGGAGATCACCGTGGCGGGCGCTGGGGAGAAGACGCCCGGCAGGTAGTCCTTCAGGATGTCCCGGGACCACTTGAGCCGGCCATTGTTGGCGTTGACCGCGTACACGTGCCCGGACCAGTCGGGGAAGTACGCGACGCCGCGGGCCACGGCGGCACGCGCCGACACGTCGCTGCCGGTCGTGAACGTCCACTTCTTCGCAAGGGTGCTTGCGTTCGCCGTCGTGATCTGGTGGCTCGGAGCAGCTGGGGCGCTCGCCGTGTTGTCGGGATTCTGGCCGAACATCGGCCAGTCCTGGGTCGCTCGCGCCGCTGACGCCGCGTCCGCCGACGTCTGCGGAAGACCGGACACCGTCACTGCCGCGAGGGCGAGTACCGCGAGGAAGATCCCGGTGCGCCGGCGCCACCACCGTGGTCGTGTATCGGTCCCGTTCCTCGCCGGTACGGTTCTGTCTTTCATGTTCCACCCCGTTTTGCTGAGTTGACTGTTGTGGTGTCGGCGGGCAACTGCCCTTGAGCCGGGCCGCCTTCAGCGCACGCCAAAGGCCCCGACGGCGCCGGAGTGCGGCAGTTGACCGGTTGGTGTCCCGGACGCCCCGGAATGCGGCGACCGTTGCTTCGGTGGATGACCATGGAAGGCTCGCCGGGCCGGCGGCTCACGCCCGTTTCTCAGAGCGATAGTGGCCGGGAGCCCGAGGCCTGGGGCCCGGGCTGGGGCGCAGTCGAACGGCGGGCGCATCGGCGTAGAGGCTCTGGCCCCCGTCGCGCGCCCCGCACAGCCAGGCCGACTGAGGCCTCCCGCGTAAAGGGACGCCGCGTAGAAGGGGGACGCCGGTACGCGGGGCCTCCGCGTAAATCCGCGTAGCTCCGCGTACAGGGGACGCCGGTACGCGTCCCTCCGTCTCGCCCGGAATGAGCGGACCGCCCCGGGAACGGGGCGGTCCGGGTGTCACGACACTCCGCTCGCTCCAGCGGGTGCCGCCCGGCTCACGCCGGGGGCGCACCCTGTGCGAGTTCGGCGAACTGGCGCTCAAGGATCTTGTCCGGGCCATTGCGCCACATGTCGGTCATGGGCGCCATCGTGGCGTCGGGGAAGATGTCCTCCTCCCCCTTGTCCACCGCGTCGAAGATGGCCTGGGCGGCCGATTCGGGGGACGACTTGGGGATGGGGAGCTGGCGCGTCATGTCGGTGTCGATGGGGCCGGCGAGGACTGCGTGGACCCTGACGCCCTGCCCGGCCATGAAGGCGCGCAGCGTCCTGGTCAGGGAGAACAGGGCCGACTTCGAGATCGAGTAGGACGCGAAGGGGGGCAGGGGCGAGAGCGCGGCCGCCGAGTTGATCGTGATGATGGCACCGCCGGAGCGGACCAGGGCGGCCTGGAAGGCCTGGGTCACGGCGTTGGTGCCGTGGAAGTTGACCGCCATGTGACGTTCGAGGACGGCGGGGTCGAACGGGATGTCCGGCATCATGATGCCGGCGTTGTTGATGAGGACATCGAGCGAGTCGACCTGACCGGCGGCCGCCTCGATCTGTGCGGCGTCGGTGATGTCCAGCGTCAGGGGCGTCACCCGGGCGTCGGCGTGGGTCAGGGGCTGGCGGGTGCCTGCGTAGACCCGCGCCGCACCCCGCGCAAGGGCCTCGGCCACCAGCGCCTTTCCGATGCCGCGATTGGCCCCTGTCACCAACACGGTCTTGCCTTCGAGGCTCATGGTTCTTCTCTCCTGTCAGGTGCTTTGGCGTGCGGTGGTGGGCAGCCTGGCCTGAGGGCCTCGTGGCCTTCATCCGCTCGCCGACGTGGCCGTGCAAGCGAGTTCTGTATGACCGGGCCAGTTTTGTTTGTCGATCGACGAATAAATCGTCCCACGCCGTTCTGGCGCGGGTCAAGGCAAATTGTGTCAATCGACAAATAATGTGGGAGCGGCCTGAGGGACGCGCGGGACGGACGCCCTGGTCGGGCCCGTCAGTCGCCCCGCGCAGTGACCCTGGGTGGCGCGCGTCTGCTGCGTGATGCGCGGCGGACCGGCCGAAACGGTGCTCCGCGGCACGTTCAGCGGCGTCACCGCGGTGCAGCCGTCTGCGGAGGTCAATGGCCGTTCCGACAGCGGAACTTGGCTGTTCGGCGCCGTTCGCCACCTGGCGGCCGTCCGCTCGGCGATTTCTCGCCCGCGCGGCGAGATCGAACTGATATACATGCCGTGAACCGCCAGAAGGATGCCTTTCGGCCGGAGGCAGCACGCCAACGACCAGTGCACAACTCCTGTGGTATGCCGCCCTGTTGGGCTTCGTCCCGTTCCTCCGGCAGATGGGTGCGGCTGTTGCGTTCCTCCGCTGAGCATGTGCGGTGCACGGGCCGGACCCGCTCCGGGATGCCCACCGGCCTCTGCCCGCACGGCTGTTGGGCGTCGGCACAACCCCTGCTGCCCTCCGCTTACCCAACGGTGCCACAGCTCTCTGATCAAGCTGGGCACTCCATGAGAAGCGGAGCCGCACGCCGCACTGCACGCTGGGGCGGGGTCGCGCGGTACTCCGTCGCGGCCCCGGCAGCAGGGTCGACCACTCGTCCGACGTCAGCCGCGTAGGGAGACCGCCGTGGCCCCACCGCCCTCGATCGGCGCACACGCGCTGCTCGTCTTCCTCATGCAGGTCGGCCTGCTGCTCTCGGCCGCGCTGATGCTCGGGCGGCTGGCCAACCGCCTCGGAATGCCGGCTGTCGTCGGGGAACTGTGCGCGGGGGTGCTCTTCGGACCCACGGTGCTCGGCCACCTCGTGCCGCATGTGTCCGCGTGGCTGTTTCCCCGCACCGCCGCGCAGTTCAACCTTCTGGACGCGATCGCTCAGATCGGCGTGGTGCTGCTCGTCGGCATCACCGGCATGGAGGTCGATCTCGGACTCGTGCGGCGCAAGGGAAGCGTCGCGGTGCGCGTCGGTCTCGCCGGGCTGGTGATTCCGCTGGCCATCGGCATCGCCGCGGGGGCGGTGGCTCCGCGCTCGCTGCTCGGCGGCTCGACGGACCGGACGGCGTTCGCGCTCTTCGTCGGTGTGGCGATGTGTGTGAGTGCCCTGCCGGTCATCGCGAAGACGCTCTCGGACATGGATCTGCTGCACCGCAACATCGGGCAGCTGACCATCGCCGCGGGCGTGGTCGACGACGTGATCGGTTGGCTGCTGCTGTCGGTCGTCTCCGCGATGGCCACCGTCGGCGTGCGCACGGGCACGGTGGCGTCCTCGGTGGGACTGCTCGCCGTCGCCGTGCTGGTGACCGTGACCGTCGTCCGCCCACTCGTGCGGCGCGCCCTCGGCCGGTGCCGGCGGTCGTCGGAGAGCGGGCCCACGATCGCCACAGCGGTCTTGATCATTGTGCTGGGCGCAGCCGCGACTCAGGCGATGGGCTTCGAGGCGGCGTTCGGCGCCTTCCTCGGCGGTCTCGTCATCGGCTCGGTCAATGACACGGCCGACCTCGCCCGCCTCGCGCCCCTGCGAGCGGTGGTGGTGTCGGTGCTCGCCCCGCTGTTCTTCGCCACCGCGGGACTGCGGGTGGACCTGACCGTCCTCTCCCGTACGGTCCCGCTGCTCGCCGCGGTCACCGCGGTCCTGATCGCGGTGGTCGGCAAGTTCGCCGGCGCGTATCTGGGCGCACTGTCGAGCAGGTTGACCAAGTGGGAGGCGCTGGCCCTGGCCGGAGGCATGAACGCGCGGGGAGTGATCCAGATCGTTGTGGCCGCGGTCGGACTCCGTATCGGTGTTCTCGACACGACCACGTACACCGTCGTGATCCTGGTGGCGATCACGACGTCGCTGATGGCACCGCCCATCCTGCGCTACGCGATGCCACGCATACGGCTGACCGAGGAGGAGACGGAACGGCAGCGGGCGTGGGCGGTGTTCCGCGGCCCGCGTTCGAGCGCCGACTCCAACTCCGACTCGGGCTCCGACTCCAAGGTCGCCTGAACTGCGCCCGGTTGCCGGACCCGTGCCCCTGCTGTGTCCCTGCTGTCCGATGCCGTCCGATGCCGTCCGAGCGCGGGAGCGCACTTCTGATCGACGCGAGTTCCCTTGTCGACCGCTTCGCGAACAGCCGTCTTCCGAGACTCACATGAACGGGTGATCTCCCGGAGGATGTGCGGAGACTTGGCGCGGATGCGTAGTAATGTCCGCTTCCTCTCAGGACTCCCTGGACACCCTGGACAAGGAAGCCGATCGCGATGAACGTTCCCCCCACCATGCGTGCCTTGCAACAGACGTCGCTCAGCGGCCCGCAGGACCTGCGCCTGATCACCGACGCACCGGTACCGGCGCCCGGGCCGGGTGAGGTCCTGATCCGCGTCACCGCGGCCGGCGTCAACTACGCCGACGTCTCGCAGTCCCACGGCACCTTCCACAACGGCCCCCAACCGCCGTACCTGGCAGGCTTCGAGGCCGTCGGCGAAATCGTCGCCCTGGGCGACGCGGTGAGCGGCGTACAGCTCGGCGGGCACGTCATCGGCGTCGGATACGGCGCTTTCGCGGAGTACATGGCACTGCCCGCGGTCGCCGCGGTGCCGGTGCCGCCGGGCTGGGCCGACGAGCAGGCGCTTGGCATGGTGGTGAACTGGCCCACCGCGCTGGCCGCGCTGAAGCCGCTGGGCGGTCTCTCCAGCGGCGAGACCGTCCTGATCCATGCCGCCGCCGGAGCAACCGGCCAGGCCGCGGTCAAGATGGCCAAGCACTACGGCGCCACCGTGATCGCAACCGCCTCGCCGGGCAAGCACGAGACGGTGCGCGCCCTGGGTGCCGATCACGTCCTGGATTCGCGCGGCCCCGACCTCGCCGCCGAGGTACTGGCGTTGACCGGCGCGGCCGGTGTGGATCTGGTCGTGGAGTCGGTCGGCGGCGCCACCTTCAACGCCAGCCTGGCCGCCGCGAAGCGCGTCGTCGGCCGGGTCGTGGTGACCGGCCTGCCCGCCGGTGAGGCACGGATGAGCAACTGGGACCTGGTGTACCGCCATCAGGTCCATGTGATCGGCTTCAACATCGGCGTGCTGATCCAGTCCGCGCCGCAGATCTTCGGCGAGGTGATGGCGGAGCTGTTCTCGCTCATGGCCGCTGGTGTGCTCACTCCCGGCCGGCCCACGGTCCATGACCTCGCCGACGGGCCGAAGGCCCTGGCGGAGCTGGAGGAACGCGCCACGGTCGGCAAGGTGGCCCTGCTGCCCTGAGCGGCCCGTGCCACGCCGTTGCGCCGGCAGCCGGTGGACCTGCGGCGCGCGACCCCAGCGAAGGTGCGGGACCTCGCGTCTCATGTCTCCTTGCTACGCAGCCCGTGGAAGGAGCCGTTGTAGAACAGCAGGGCGTCGTGCTCGTCCCGGAGCCCCATGTCGAGCACTTCGCCGAGGAAAATGGAGTGGTCTCCGCCGTCATAGGTGGCCGTCAGGGAACACTCCAGCCAGGCGAGCGCGTCCGCTATCAGCGGGGACCCGGTGAAGGGGCCGGGCGACCAGGCGACGGGCGCGAACTGCTGGATCCCCCGGGGGCGGCGGCGGTCGGCGAAGTAGCCGGCCAGCTCCTCCTGGCGCTCCGAGAGCACCGACACCGCGAAGGACTTCCGGTCGAGGACCGCCTCGTGCATGGCCGCCTCTCGCAGGACGCAGATGAGTACGAGCGGAGGGCTCAGCGACACCGAGGTGAACGCGTTGGCGGTCATGCCGTGCGGCGTCTGGCCGCCGGTCGTCACGACGGTGACGCCGGTGGTGAACCGCCCCAGCACCCGGCGCATGCCCTTGTGGTCGAGGTCGGTGTTCCGGTGCGCCCTGCCGCTCGCCGCGTGCGGGCCCGGTGCCGCGAGTCCCGTGGGGGATGTCTGCTCGGTGTGGGCCATGGCGTCAATCACCGTTCACGATGTGGGCGAGTACGCGGGACTGCGTCGGCGGCGCGGGCGCGCTGTAGGGCTCCAGGGCCTTGCGGAGCGTGGCGGGCACCTTGGCCGGGCGGGTGTCGGCGTTGGGGCCGCGCATGCACGCGACCCGCTGTCGTCCCCTCGCGACCAGGTCCTCGCCCTCACCGCGCACCCGCACATAGTCGAAGGCGAACTCGATCTGGGTCTGCGTCAGGTCCACCAGGCGCATGCGGATGGACAGTTCGTCGAACGCGGTGATCTCCGCCAGGAACTCGCACTCACACTTGAGCGTGAACAGCTTGAGGTCGTCGCGGATCTCGTCGATGACGTCGGGGGCGTGTTCCAGCAGGAACATTTCACGACAACGCCCTTGCCAGCGAAGGTAGTTGACGTAGTAGACATTGCCGACGAGGTTGGTCTCCTCGAATCCGACCAGGTGCCGGTGTTCGTAGTACGGTCGCTGGGTCATTCCCCGGTCTCCTTCGTGTCGGTCAGCATCGTGAAGACCACCGGTGCGGTGCGTCCGCGCAGCGTCGTGGGGAACGTCGCGATCCGGAGGTCGCCCGAGCGCAGGACGACCCACCGGTCCGTCGTCGGCTCGGCTGTCTCGACCAGCTGGGCGCGGGCGTGGCCGGTCTTGCGCAGGCATTCCTGCGCGCCCCAGACGCGTGTCGCGGCGATCGACAGGTCTTCGTCGCGCTCGCCGGCGATCAGCTCGGCCAGCGCGAAGCCCTCCGTGCCGAGCAGGTCGTTCCACTCCTGCGCCGGACGCCGCACGGCTTCCTCGACGTCGCAGCCCACCGCCGATCGCGCCGCCACCGCGAAGGTCACGCCGGCGCCGTGCGAGGACGAGACATGGACCCGGCCGTCGGCCTCCGGTTTGCCGTCCGGCCGGTAGCTCAGGGACGGTTCGCGGCCGAGTGCCAGGGTGAGCGCCCGGGCCGTCCGACCGCGCCGGCCCGCCACGTCGTTGACGGCGTCCGCCCCGTCCGGCCAGACGGCCACGTGCAGCGCGGTCGGCAGCACCGTCGGGCAGCGGCGCTCCAGGTAGGGGCCGAGCAGTGTCGGTGTCCACGGCCCTGAGCCGTCCTGCTTGCGGACCGCCTGGAGCCGCAGCCCTTCCCAGCGTTCGACGAGCGCGCCCGCCGGGTCGCGGACGTCGAGGTCGTACACATAGGTGTCGCCGTCGTGGGAGCGCTCGGTGGCGTGGAGAGTGACCCGGTCCAGCGTGCGCATGCGGGCCGGATCGGCGAGGTGCAGCCGCTCTATGGCGGCGGGCAGCAGGGTCGCGTCGGGCACACAGCACTGGATGGCGTGCATGAGCGCATCGCGCGTGCCGGGGTCGGCGAGGACGAGGCCGGACGGCAGGAACCCGCCGAACCACGGTTCGCGGGCCGTGGTGGAGACATCGGCCACGCAGTGCCGCGCGGCCAGATCGCGGTAGCCCAGCAGGCGTTGGAAGCGGCCGCCCTGGAAGAGCACCGGGCCGTAAAGATCCTCGTTCGGCGCGAGCGGGACGTACGACGTGGTGGGTGTTCTGGACGCCGTGTCCAGCGGCAACGGCACGCCGAAGCGGAGGGTGGCACGGAAGTGGTCCGCCTGGAAGGCGGTCTCGTCGCTGCGTAGCACCACCTGGACGGTGTCCTCGTCGGTGGCGAGGGCGGCGACCCGGATCGTGGTCCTCCCCTCGACGGGGACGACGACGGGGCGCAGGAACTCGACGTCCTCAAGCACCGGGGGGCCCGAACGGCCGGTGAGCGCGATGGCCGCCTGCGTCATGGCCTCCATGCCGAACACGGCCGGAAAGAGCAGATCCCCGTCGAGCAGATGGTCCGCGAGGTAGAGGTCGTCGGCGGCGCCGAGGTCCGCGTCGACGACGAGTTCGACACGGGGATAGTGCACGCGGGGCCGGTCGACGAAGCGCAGCAGCGGCAGCTCGCGCGGTTCGAGCGCGAGGGTGGGCAGGTTCTCGGCGCGGCCCATCACCACGACCGAGGTCGGGGTGTGCGGGTCGGCGAGCAGGCGCCTGAGGACGGCGACGCCCTCCTGCGGCGGGATGGGCCGGATGCCTTCGCGCATCAGCGACTCCAGCACGCCAAGGCGCTCCCCCATGCCGGTGCCCGACCAGACCGACCACTCCAGCGCGAGGCAGCGGCAGTCGGGATACTCCTCCTGGATCCGGTACGTGAGGTCGGTGAGCCAGTCGTTGGCCGTGGCGTAGTCCGCTTCACCGCGCAGGCCGGCCCGGCCGATGATGCTGCCGAAGGTGACCAGGAACCGCAGCGTGGCCGGGTCCGTGGCGGCGAGCACGGTCTCCAGGCCCGTGATCTTCGGTGCGAGGGTGCGTCGGAAGGACGACTCGTCGAGGTCGGCGAGGGCGTGCGGCACATTGCGTCCGGCGCCGTGCAGGACCGCCGTCACCGGCCCCAGTGTCTGACGGACTTCCTGGACCGCGGCCTTGACCTCGTCCGCGGACGTGATGTCGGCGCGCACATACCGGTGGCTCACGCCCGCGCCGGCCATGCGCGCCAGGTTCGCCGCGAGCTCGGGGTCGGTGTTCGGATCGGAGCGGCCCATGAGCGCGACGGCCGCGCCGGTGGCACGCGCCAGGTCGAGCGCGCACTCGGCGGTGATGCCCTTGCCGCCGCCGGTCACGAGCAGCACGTCCTGCACGTCGAGGGCGAGGGGCCCGTCGGATGCCGCTCGCGTCGGCAGCGGGCGCAGCAGCGGGATGTGGCGGGCGCCTGTCGCGTCGTACAGGGTCTCGCTGAAGCCCGAGGTCGCGGCGACGTCGGCGACGATGCGCGGCACGATCTCGGTGAGGAACCCGGCCGGTGCCGGCTCGGCCAGGGGCACTGTGATGAGGGTCGTGGTGACGCCGGGGGCCTCCAGATGGAGCGTTTTGGCGAGCCCCGCCGCGCCTCGCCGGTCACCGACGATGACGAAGCGTCCCGGCGCGCCCGGTGCAAGGGCGGCGCGCGCGGCGGCGAGCATCAGCGCGGTGTGGCTCTCGGCGCAGTCGTGCGGCAGGCACAGCAGCACCCCGGAGCCGAGCCTGGCGCGCCGCAGCGCGGCGTGCAGCGCGGGTGCGAGCGGGTGCCGGTCGGTGGCGAACAGTTGCCAGTCGCCGTCTGCGGGCGGAGCGGCCGGGCGGCCGGCCTCGACAGGTACGAGTGCGACGGAGAACGCCCGCACCCACGGGCCCGCGCCCGCGATGTCGGGCACGGCGTCCTGTTCGCCGGAGCGCGCGGTGTCGCCCAACTCGTCCAGCATTTCGGCCAGTTGGGCCAGGGTCGAGGTGGCGAACGCCGACGTGGCGAGCGGCGCGGCAAGGCCCAGTTCCTTGGATGCCTGGGTGACGATCTGTCCGACGGTGATCGAACTGAGGTGGAGTTCGTCGATGGGATTGCTCTGCGCGCTCACCGCGTCGAGGGGCAGTTCGGCCCGCTCGGCGGCCAGGCGCCGCAGCACGTCCAGGGTGTCCACGTCCTCACCGTGCGCGAGCACCTGGGGCGTCTGCGCGGGGGAAGCCTGCTCGGCCTGGGCCGGGGCGAGGGCCGGCAGCCCGCCCAGCGGTGCCGATTCACAGGGGCTGGTCAGGAAACGCAGCGTCCTGTCGAAGGGGAACGGCCGCGTGAAGCGGTCGTGAAAGAGCAGATCGTGGCGCACGGGAGCGCCGAGCGCGAAGGCTATGCCGACCGCGTGCAGCAGTCCGGACAGCGACATGCTGTCTGCTTCGAGGGACACCGCGGGCACCGCGGGCGCGATCTCCGCCGCAAGGTTGCGCAGGATCCGGCCGGGCCCCACCTCGATGAAGAGGTCGACCTCCTGGGCCATGGTGTGGACCGCTTCGGTGAAGCGCACCGGTTCGAGCACCTGACGGGTCAGCAGGTCGGGTACGTCGGTGCCGGGCGGCAGGGCGGCTCCGGTGACCGTGGAGACCATCGCCCGGGTCAGGTCCGCGAAGCGCTCGCCGCGCAGGTGGTCACGGAACGCGGTGGCCGCGGGGGCGACGGCTTCGGAGTGGAACGCGTGCGACACCGGAATGCCGGTGGCCGACAGGCCCTGGGCGACGGCCCGTTCACACACTCGCTTGACGGCGTCGGCCGGTCCGCTGACGACCGTCTGCCGGGGGCTGTTGTAACCGGCGATCACCACGGGCTCGCCGGTCAGGAACGGGCCGACGGTCTCCGGCGGGGCGACGATGCTCGCCATGGTGCCGCCGCCGGCACTCGCCTGCGCCATGATGCGGCCGCGGGCCGTGGCGGTGCGCAACAGCGCCGCCTCGTCCATCGCGCCCGCCCAGTGCAGCGCGGTCAGTTCGCCCAGGCTGTGGCCTGCGGCCGTGACGGCCGTGATGCCGAGCATGGCCAGCGTGCGCAGGCCCGCTACGGACGAGGTGACGATCCTCGGCTGGGCGTTCTCGGTGGCGACCGGGTCGCCGCCGAACGGCATCGCGGGCGTGCGGTAGAGCTCGTCGACGTCGGCGAACCGCCGCCGCAGCGCTCCGCCGTCTCCGCGTCGGCCCGCGCCCTGTCCGGGAAAGAGGAAGCCGATGCGCGGCGGCCGCGCGGAGGTGCCCGCGAAGACACCGTGTTCGGTGTCGAGTACGGACCGCGCGCCGTTGTCGAGCATCGTGAGCAGGGTGTCGAAGCGCCGCCCCGCCTCCTCGGGTTCGCCCGCCACGATCGCGGCGCGGAAGGGGCGATCGCTCAGCTCGTGCTGGAGGGTGGCGGCGAGGTCGCCGAGTTCGGCGAAGGAGAGCTTGCCGCACAGTTCGGCCAGCTGGGCGATCCGTCCGCGCAGCGAGGCGAAGTCGTCGGCGTCGACCAGAAGCAGCTCGGCGTCCTGGCGCGACCGGGCCAGTGCCTGGACCTCCGGCCCGCATCCGGCGTCCGGCGCGCTGTCGGCGTGCTCCACCACCACGTGCGCGTTGATGCCGCCGAAGCCCATGGACGAGACTCCGGAGCGGATGGGCCGGCCGGCCGGCCACGGCTCGGGTGCGAGCGGGACGCGCAACGCGGGCCGGTCGCCCGTGAGTTCGGGGTGGGGGTCGAGGTGGCTGGTGGCCGGCGGGATGACCTCGTGGTGCACGGCGAGGATCGCCTTGATGAGTCCGGCGACGCCCGCGGCCGCCTTGGTGTGCCCGATGTTGCCCTTGATGGTGCTGATGGCCGCCGGGGGCGCCGTGGGGTCGGCGGCGCGGCGTGCTTCGCTGAACGCCCGCAGTTCGGTGGCGTCGCCGACGGCGGTGCCGGTGCCGTGGCCCTCGATGTAGGCGACGGTCTCGATGCCGTATCCGGCCAGCTCGTAGGCGCGCCGCAGCGCGAGCTGGTGTCCTGCGGCCTCGGGTCGGGTGATGCCGCCCCGGCCGTCGGAGGAGTAGCCCCAGCCGGCGAGCACGGCGTACCGGCGCAGGCCCCGCGCGATCGCGTCCTCGTCGCGCATGAGCACGAGCATGCCGCAGCCTTCGCCGGGCCAGAATCCGTTGGAGCCGCGGTCGTACACGCGCATCTCACCCGTGGCGAGCGCGCCGGTCTTGGCGAAGCCGATGACTTCGAAGGGGTCGATGCTCAGGTCCACCCCGCCCGCGACGGCCACCTCCAGCTGGCCGCTCGCCAGGGCGTTGGCGGCGGTCGCCACCGAGAGCAGCGAGGAGGAGCAGGCGCCGTCGACCGTGAAGCCGCCGCCGTGGAGGTCGAAGTGGTTGCAGACGCGTCCCGCGATGGTGTTGGCGAGGCCGCCGGCCAGGGTGTCCTCGTCGATCGGCGGGAAGGCGCTCTTGTAGCGCGTTTCGAGGCCGGCCAGGAACGTGCCGAGCGCGGCGTCGTCCCAGCCCTGTTCGCGCAGGGCGGCGCCGACCGTGCGGCGCACGTAGGGCCAGCGCAGCCGCATCAGGTTGGCGCGGCTGAATTCACCGGTCAGGGTGTTGCCGATGACCACGCCTGTGGCCGACCGGGGCAGTCCGTCGCCGTCGGGGAAGCCCGCGTCCCGCAGGGCCCGCGCGGCGGTGTCCAGGGCCAGCCAGTGGGTCATGTCGGTGGACCGGAAGGTGCTGCCGGCGACCCGGTAGTGGACGCGGTCGAAGTCGAACCCCTCCAGGACGGCGGCCTTGCGCGAGTAGAAGCGGTCGGGGGCCGCCCGGTCGGGTGAGTAGTAGTCGTCGAGGTTCATGCGCTCGTCCGGCAGCCTGCGAAACGCGCGCCGGCCGGCGAGGACGTTCTGCCACAGGTGCTCGGCCGAGTCCGCGTCGGGGTAGCGGCAGGCGATGCCGACGACTGCGATCCGGTGATCGGTCATGCCCGTATCGCCCCCGCGTCCGTGGTCTCCAGCGTCTGGGCCGGTATGTCCTGGCTCGTCGTCGCGGTGTCGGGTACCCGCCGGGCCCGTCGGCGCCGGATGAGGGACACGCCCCACCAGCCGATCCCGCGGGCACCGCAGACGACCACGAGGGCGATGAAGAGGGTGTAGGTGACGTTGAGCTGCATCAGGGCCCCGTAGACGAACGCGACGGAGCCGCCGAACATGAACTGGGCGCGCCCCTTCATGGGCGTCGTACCGGGGTCGGTGATCATGTAGTTGGTGAAGAGCACGAACGCGACCCCGGTCATCGAGCCCAGCGCGGAGAACAGCGCGACGTCCCAGATGCCGTGCCGTACGAAGGCCTGGATGGCGAAGCCGCCCATCCAGCCGACGATCAGCGGGACCTTGCGGGTGAGCATGGTGTTGAGGACGGTGCCGGCCGTGGCGATGATGATCGCGATCATGATCCGGAAGAACGTGTTCGCGTTCTCGGTGAACTCGTACGGCGGCGCGATGCTGACCCAGCCGAAGCAGACGAGGGTCATCGTGATGCCGAAGTTGGACGGGTTCATGAAGTGCCGCATCCGCCCGTTGATGGGCGCCTGGAACGCGTGCTTGCCGGCGACGCCGACGAACACGCCGAACATGACCGGCAGGATCTGGTTGTTGGCGTAGAGCAGCATGTTGACGGCGAGCGCCGTGATGTGCGAGGGCAGCAGGAACTCGTACAGGCCGCGAGCTCCCCCGTCGAGGAACCGGGGCCGCCGCTGGTACGCCCATGCGCTGATCAGCTCGAATGTGATCTCGGTCGTGTAGCCCGCGAGCACGGCGAAGACCGGCCACAGGTAGGGCTGTTCGAAGCCGAGCAGGGTGTAGCCGAACACGTTGAAGGCGGTGATCGACATCGCGAAGTTGCGCAGCGCGAGGTAGCGCGGATCGGGCTTCGGCTTGGGCGCTTTGACGGCGGCCGTCGGTGGAGCGGTGTCGGCCTGCGGGGGGTGCGCGACGGCGGTCATCGGCTCGGAACCTCCTGGGCGGTACCGGTGAGCATGAGGGTGTGGACGCCGGGGTTGAGCTTCAGCGTCTGCTGGTGGAGGCCTCCGTCGGCGTCACGCCACTGGACGTGGGCGGACACGGGGCCGCTGTAGGAACCGATCCCGAAGTGGACGTCGAAGCTGCGGAAGCCGACATGGCCGCCGCCGCCGTCGAGTTGGGAGATCTGCGTGCCCTGCGGTGTGGTGATCTGGACGGTGGCGCCGTACGCGGGCGCGCCGGTGCCTTCCAGCCCCTTGCCGGTGCCGCCCGGGTCGGTGGAGGGGCGGTACAGCTTGAGTTCGAGCGAGTTGCCTCGGTCGGGGGCCTGGTTGGCGTAGAACGCGGGCGGTCCCCACTGCCGTGCCACGGCGAAGTCCAGGGTGCCGGTCCCGGTGGTGTCGCCGGTGGCCACGGCTCGGGTGGGGGTCGGCTCCGCGAGACCCAGCTTGGAGCTGACGTTGACGTAGGTGCCGTCGGAGTTCTTGGCGTAGAAGGCGAGGGCTTCGTGGCCGGAGACGTCGTCGCCCGGCTGGAAGTTGGGCCACATCGCCGGGTTGCTCAGGAGGTCGTCGTTCTCGGTGGCCGCCTCCTGGAGCCAGTTCCAGCGGTTGTTGGTGCCCTTGACGAAGCCGTCGGTCTGGATGACGTCCTGTTGGCCCTGGTTGAGGAAGTCGCCGGCCTTGACGTCCCAGCACCAGCCGGTCCATGCCAGGCCGTACTGCTGGGCCTCCTGCTCGAAGGGGGCGATGCCCTTGCTGAGCTTCTGCTTCATGTCCGCCTGGTCCGCGGCGTGGTTGACGAAGAGCAGATTGCTCTCCTGGAGGCCCCAGGCGACGTTGATGTTGCTGACGAAGAAGTCGAAGCTGCCGTTGCTGTTCAGGTCGGCGAAGTCGACGCCCATGCCCTTGAAGGAACCGTTGCCGAGCACGAACGACTTGGGAGTCGTCCCGGTGCGCACGCCCTTGGCCTCGGTGAACTTGATGTGGCCCGGCGTCGACCGGTTGTACAGGAGGTGGCCGTGGCCGAAGTCGTTGGCGATGTAGGCCTCGGGCAGTCCGTCCCCGGTGAGATCCGCCCCGGACAGCGCGAGCGTCCAGCCGGTCGAGATCTGGAAGGGGATCGCGTCCTTCTCCTCGACGTACCGTGCGCTCGGGTGGTCGCCGGACGCGGCGTCGTGCCAGCGCAGTACGTGGTCGCCGCCGGCGTTGTTGCCGGAGGAGAGGCTGTTGGTCATCGCCACGTTCTTCAGGCCGTGCGGGTCCAGCACGTCCGAGTCGGGGAAGTAGTTGCCGACGATGACCGAGGGGTGCCCGCTGCCGTCGAGGTCCGCGATGTACACGGCGTCGGTGTTCCAGCGCGGGCCGTGGTAGGTGCCGTCGGGTGACTGCGAGGGCACGAGTTCCTGCGGTACGTACGCGTTCGGCGAGGGCGTCGTGGCGCTCGCCTTCGGCAGGAACAGGATCGGCGTCCGTCCCCAGTACGTCACGAGGAAGCCCATGCGGCCGTCGCCCGTGAAGTCGCCCGCCGCGCAGCCGGTCGGCGCCATCGTGTCGTCGTACGGCAGCGGCGCGGCCTCCAGGGTGAACGGCGTGAACCGGTCGGCCGCCGGCGCGGTGGGCGTGTGCGTGACGATCACCTTGTTGGTCCGGGTGTCGACGATGCACATGCCGTCGGCGCGCCCGTGGCCGGTGATGTCGTTGATGGCGACGCCCGCGCCGACCGCCGAGATCCAGGAACGGACCTTCTGGTAGGCCGGGTTGACCTGGCGGATCGTGTTCATGTGCTGGTTGTCGTAACCCGGTGGCAGCGCGATGGGCAGTTCGTGGAACTTGTACTTCGCGGCGGTCTGCGTACCGCCGGACACGCTGACCGCGCTGTCCGCGCCGAAGAACAGCGTGGTGGCGACGGCGATGGCCAGTACGCCCGGCACCAGCCGACGAAGACGCTTCCTCAGCCTCATGGCGATCTCCTCTCGAAACAACGGTCATGAAGGTGCGGGGCGTCTTCGGACGGGCTCAGGGACGCGTGGCCCGGGCCCCCTTGCGGCGGATGGCGCGGGGTGGGCCCGGGCGGGCCGGGCCGCACGCGGCGGCACGTCCGGGCGCTGCCGCTCAGCCCGTCGCGGTCGGCGAGGCCTCGGTCCTGGAGACTCCGATGTCGTCGCGTGCGGGCGGTTGTTGCGCGAGGGGCCCCGGCGCCGTGGACGGCGTCACGAGCTCGGGGTGCGCGGCGAGCGCCGGCGCGGTGTGCCGCCAGTCGCTGTTGCGCGCGAAGAGGACGTCGCGCAGGGCGGAGTAGCTGCGCCGCCAGGCGTCTCGGGTCTCGTCGAGCACGAAGGCCGCACCGTCGCGTGCGTACGTCGTGAGCGGGAAGACGCAGTTGTCCCGGTACAGCGGGTCGCCGTGCATCCGGTACCACAGGACGTGGCGGGCGCCGGGGAGCAGGGTGAACGTCGCCGTCGCGGTCTTCCCGGGGTCGCCGAAGCCCATGTAGGACGGCAGGAAGTCGATCGCCCGGAACCGCTCGAAGATGCGCCGGCTCGCCTCTTCGTAGGTGATGTCGCCGGCGAGCGCGGCGTCCATGCAGGCGCGTGAGGCCTGGGCCATCTCCACGACGCCCGGCAGGTGGCTGCCGAGCACTCCCATGCGGCTCGGCTCGGTCGTCTTCTCCAGGTGGGAGCGGTCCTTCGTCTTGTGGTAGCGCATCAGCAGGGACAGCGGGCCGAACGTGCCCAGGAGGCTGCCCATCACCCAGTTGCGGTTCCAGGCGTTCCAGGTGTCGTAGTGGGCGAACGAGTCGAAGGACCCGGACACGACCGTGTCGTAGTGGTCGAAGCCGCGGTTGACCACGTCCTCCATGGGCTTGAACCGTTCGGTCGCGTAGTCGTTCTCCGCGACGGCCTTGAGCAGCGATTCGGCGATCATGTCGACCGCCGCGATGAGCACCGACATGCCGCTGGAGTAGAGGGGGTCGATGAAGGCGGCCGCGTGGGGGAGCTGGATGAGCCGGGGTGCGATCAGATGGGGCGAGGAGTACTGGATGCGGCCCGACCGGACCCATGGGCGTGCGGGGCGCGCGTCGGCGAAGTGCCGGGCCATCGTCGGGTAGTTGGAGACGATCCGGCGGAACTCCTCCTCGGGCGTGCCGTGCGGCACCGGGTGTTTGCGCCGGTCGAGCATCAGGCCCACGCTGGTCAGCGGATTCGTCGCGTCACGGTGGTTGCTGAAGGGGATGACCCACATCCAGCCGCCGTCGAAGACATGGTGCATGGTGGACTGGCCGAGCGGTGAGATCAGCTCGCGCCGGTCCTTGGGGTCGAGCAGCAGGTCAGTGGACTTGACGCCCATCATGTGGGTGAAGATGGCGCGGGTGTCGGTGCGGAAGCGCGGCACCTCGTCGCGCATGCCGAGCTGGTCGGAGACCATCGACCGCATGCCCGAGGCGTCGATGAGGAGCTTGGCGCGGTACGTCTCGCCGGAGGTCGCCCGGAGCGTGACCTCGTCCTCCCCGAAGTCGATGTCGTCGATGCGCGTCTGGGAGTGGAACGTCGCTCCGTACCTGACCGAGAGCGCGGCGAGGTAGGCATCGGTGTCCTGGCGGAACAGATGCGAGTCGGGGCCGACGGGCGGTGTCAGCGTCCCGAACTGATTGATCTCCTCGGGCCGGTTCTCCTCGCCGGCCCGGTGGTACATGAAACCGAACGAGCGCTTCACTCCGCAATTGCTGCTCACATGCCTGCGCAACTTGTGGAACGTGCCGATCCATCCGATCTCGGGGACGCCGTATTTGTCGGCGACGATTCGCATGCGCAGGCCGGTCTCGGGAATCAGTGATTCGCCGATGGTGAACCGGGGGTGACTCGCTCCTTCGAGGAGGAGTGTCGAAACTCCGTGCCGGGCGAGGATGCACGCGAGCATCGAGCCGCCGATTCCCGATCCGAGAATTGCCACTTCATATCGCTGAGTGCTCATGGAAGTTCCCCATAATCGCGGTCGTCCGTGGATGAGTATCCGTGACAGCGCCTGCTCGCCGCCTCCAGGATGACTGCCGGACCTGCGTCGGGGCTTCTCTCCTCTTGCCTCACCATGGTCGCCCGCATCGAGAAGCGCAATCCTGAAGATGCCGATCTACGTAAAGTCGATGGAGGGCAGGATCGAAGAAGCGGAATGGGTGAAGGGGGCCGAGACTCACGGCTGACGACCGTGCCGTGCGGCCGCATCACCCTCCCAGGAGGATATCCATGACCAACGCCGTCGCCGAGAAACCGGCGGTTTCCCGGCCCGGGACATCCCTGTTCGTCAGCGGGCTATTTCCACGGCGCCGGACCCTTGTGGTCGCTGTCGGGTGCGTGCTCGGATTCCTGCTGGCGTATGCCTGGTCGCCGCAACTGGCCGATGACCAGATCGGTTTCAATACCGCGGACGCCATGCTGGGGCACGACGCACTCGCGACCCCCATCGCCGGCGTCGCCTCGGGCGTGCTCTTCGCCTTCGTCTCGGGTCTGGCCGGGTCCTTCACCGCGTGCAACGTGATGGTGCTGGGCGCGGTGGGTCCCCTGGTCGGTGAATCCGCGTTGTCGCGGCGGGAGTCACTGGTCCGCATCGCGCGGCCGATCGGCTGGCTCGCGGTCGGCATGCTGCCGCTCTCGGCCCTCTACGGCGCGCTGGTCGGAATCTTCGGCACGCACATGCCGCAGTTCTCCACCGCCCACTCCCCCGGTCTCTCGCCCCGGATCCTCCAGGCGATGATCGACTTCGGCGTCATCGGTCTCGTCATGATCGTGCTCGGGCTCGCGGCCGCGGGCATCGTGCCGGACCCACTCGCCGCGGTCTCCCGGCGCTTCCGCAACGCGCCGCTGATCCTCATGGGCATGCTTATCGGCGCCTTCCTGATCGGGCGGCCCTACCCGCTGTTCGGCCAGATGTTCCGCAGCGCCGCACAGCACCACAACCCGCTGTACGGGGCGGCCGCGTTCGCCCTTCAGTCGCTGGGGAACATCGTCGTGATGTCGCTGATCGTCGTGGTGATCTCGCTCGTCCTGCGGGGGCGTTCCGGGCGCTGGCTCGCGGCGGAACCGGCCAGGGTCAGTGCCCTGACGGCTTCGGGTTTCCTGATCGCCGGTGTGTTCGCGGTCGTGTACTGGGATGTGCGGTTGCTGCACCTGCTGGGCTACATGTGGTTCCCGACCGCACCCTGGCACTGAGGATCCGTACGCATGGGGCACGCGCGACGGCCCGGCGCCTGGTGGCGCCGGGCCGTCGCGTTGGCCACGTACCGTACGAGAGGCCTCAGGCGGCGTCCGCGGTGGCCATCAACTCGCCGCTGATCTCCTCCAGTTTGCGTCGCCTGGTCTCGGGGCCGATCCATACGAACAGGACGGCCGCCAGGAGCAGCGGCACGGCGCCGATGACCGCGGTCACCGCGATCGAGGGAATGGTCGTGGCGGCGACGACGATCGCGATGATCAGCACCCCGCCCAGTTTGGTCATGCCGGCCGCGAGGCCCGAACCCTGCGAGCGCAGCATCGTGGGGTAGATCTCGGCGGCGTACGCGGAGACGACCGCCGCCACCGAACTGACGGCGGACAGCGGCACGACGAGCAGCAGCGAGAGCACGAGGTGGTGGTGGACGAGTGAGTCGCCGGCCACCGCGAAGCCGCCCAGCGCGAGCGCCGACGCCACCGAGAGCGTGACGATGGTTCTGCGGCTCCCCCACCATCCGTACGCCACGGCCACCAGAACGGTGAAGGGGAGCCCGAGCAGCGCCGCGTTGCGCACGACGTAGTCCGACTTCACCGCCGAGAACCCGAGGTGCTGCAAGTTGGTCGGCACCCAGAGCTGGAAGCCGTAGGTGACCAGGCCCGTGCCGAGGGCGAGGACCGTGATCGCGAGGGTGGGGCCGGCGAACGGGCGCCGCAGGAGTTGGCGGCCGCTGCCGCGGGCCGGCGCTTCGGTGTCCTGGGTGCCGGGGTCGATCTCCCGTACCTCGGCGCCGTACCGGGCCATGATCGCGCCGGCTTCCTCTTCCCGGCCTCGGGCGATCAGATAGCGGGGCGATTCCGGGATCCAGTGGTTCAGCGCGATGAAGAGCAGCCCGGTGGGCAGGCCGATGAGCCAGAGGATGCGCCAGCTGTAGGTCGGGGTCAGCCACCCGGCAAGCCAGCTCGTGGCCACGTACGCTCCGGCGATGTCGCCGCCGATGAGGACCATCAGCCAGCCGCGGTGCCGGGCGGGGATGGTCTCGGCCATCAGCGCGAACGCGATCGGCAGCATGCCGCCGACGCCGAGCCCCATCAGGAAGCACATGAGCAGGTTCCAGAGGAATCCGGGCATCGCGCCGCAGATGGAGGTGGTGATGAAGAGGATTCCGGCGAGCAGGATCGAGGAGCGCCGCCCGATGCGGTCACCGAGCCAGCCCCAGATCCACGAGCCGACGACGGTTCCGCTGATGCCGACGAGCGGGAGCCAGGAGACGGGGATGTGCCCGTGCGGGTTGGCCGGGGATTTGAGGCCGTACTCCTGGGCGACGCCGGGCGCGACGAAGGACAGCGTCGCGGGCTTCATGACGTCGATCGTGATGGCGATGGCGAGGACGACGAGCAGGGCGATGTGCTGGCCCTTGATGGGGGCGTCGTCGATGGCGGTGACGCGGATGCGCCGCGCGGACTTCTTGATCTCGCTTCCGCGCGCGGGCAGCACACCGTAGAACGCCGAGGCCACTCCGACCAGGATGAGCGCCATCCCTGTGATCATGGCGGCGTCCGGCTGCATCCCGGACATGGAGTAGTGCATGTCGCGCGCGCCGAAGTACATCGGCAGGTGCAGCGCGACGCCCGCGGTCGACGCGAGCACGCCGAACCAGAACGCTGCCGGATGCTCGAACTCCCCCCGGGCACGGCCGATTACCTTCAACCCCACGGGCATTCCTCTCGTCCGGTCGGACACTCCAGACGAGACTAGGGACCGGGGCGGCGCGCGCCTTCTTCCAAATTGACCCGATCGTGTACTGCTGTCGAGGGTGCGGTGACGGTCAGCCCGCGATCCACGTCGCGTGCAGGCCGTGCGGCACGCGCACCGGGAGCCGCACGACGGCGGCCGGCTCCCCTGTGAAGTCGGCGGTGTCCAGAACCACCAGCTCGCTGCGGTCGTCGGCCGCGTCGTAGACGAGGCTCAGGAGCCAGCCGTCCGCCTCTGCGGCGTCGTGGCCGCGCGGCACGAAGACCGCCTCGCCGCTCTCGCGTCCGGGGCCGAACTCGTGGATGTCGGTGCGGCCCAGGGCCAGGTCGTGGCGGAGGAGGCTCGGGCCTGCGAGGTGGCCTCCGCTTCCGCAGGCAGACATGGCGACCGCGAAGCCGTACCGGTTGTACGCCTGCTTGTAGCGGTCGTCGATCCTCGGGAACTCCTCCGCGTAGTCCTCCAGTTGCTTCTCGACGACGGTGCCGGCGCGCGGGTCGATCGTCCACCGCCACAGGGTGGGGGCCGTCTCGCCCGGCCGCAGTGGCTCGCGGTCGAAGACCCGCGGGTGGCGGACGAGATGGATGACGATCCGGTTCGCGCTTTCGTAGGCGTTGAGCGGATGGAAGACGTAGCAGGGATCCACATCCATCCAGAGCACGTCGGGTGTCGTGGCCTCGCGCGGCAGCACGCCGATCCTCGACCCGTGATCCGATCGCCACCTGTACGGGATGCGCGAGCCGCCGGCCGCCGCTGCCGGGTCGTAGGCGACCGGCAGGTCGTAGAAGACCGCGTAGCGTTCGGTCAGCGAGAAGGCGTGCATCATCGGGGGGCTCTTCACCGCGATCGGCAGCGATCGGCGCACCCTGCCGTCCGCGCCGATGGCCAAGTACAGGACGTACGGCGGCTCGTGGTAGTGGGCGACCGCGAACATCTCCCCGGTGAGCGGGTCTGTCTCCGGGTGGGCGGAGAATCCGGAGACGAGGGTGCCGTCGAAGTCGACGCGGGCCGCGGTGGCCAGGTCGGTGCCGATCTGGACCGGCAGCACTCCGCCGTCGCCGAGCGCGAGGATGCGGCCCGCATGCTGGACGAGGTTGCCCCCGGCGTCGTCGGACAGGCCGTGCCGGGGTCCGGGCGTGGGCAGTTCTCCCAGCTGGGCGCAGACCCGGTCCGTCCGCAGCCACCTGTTGCGGTACCACTGCGCGCGCCCGTCCTGAAGGCGGATGGCGTGCACCATGGGCGCGCCCTCGAACGCGTGGCGGCGCGGGTCGGGAGGGCCCAGCGGGTTGGGCCCGATGCGGGTGAAGGTGCCGTTCAGCTCGGGCGGCAGCTGTCCCACCACCTCCGGCTGGTGCACGGTGACTTCGCGGGAGACCGGTCGGTAGTTCCCGGCCTGCGTATTCGGTGCGCCGCCCATCCCGCCTCCGTCACATACCAGCGTTACGTAACATTGTTATGTTCGGGTTCCTGTGCGACCATGTCAAGGGTGAGCCCTCGAAAAGCCGACCCTGAAGTGAGCGCGAATCTCATCCTGACCGCGGCACGCATCCTCCAGGAGGAGGGCCCGAGCGCCCTGTCCACCCGCCGGCTCGCCGCCGCCGTGGGCACGTCCACCACCTCGGTGTACACGCATTTCGGTGGTATGGACGACCTGGTCAAAGCAGTGGTCCAGGAGGGTTTCCGGCGCCTGAACGACCGGATGACCCAGGTCGCTGAGACCGATGACCCTGTTGCCGACGTCGCGGCGCTCGGATGCGCGTACCGGGCCAACGCGATGGAGCATCAGTACCTGTACTCGGTGATGTTCGGCGGGGCGAGCCTCGGCGGTTTCGCGCTCTCCGACGACGAACGGCAGCACGGCCGCTACACGTTGGAGACGTTGGTGGGCGCCGTCATCCGCTGCATGCGGGCGGGACGGTTCCGCACGGACGATCCGGCGCGCGTGGCCCATCAGATGTGGATCGGCGTCCACGGCCTCGTCACGTTGGAGCTGGGCGGCTATCTCATCGAGCCGTACGACGCCGACACCTGCTTCCGGACGTTGGTGTGCGGCATGTTGGTGGGCGCGGGCGACGACGGCGGCAGAGCGGCGACGGCGATGGACACCGCCCTGTCGCGCCAGAAGTAGCGGGCACCGCGGTGGAACTCGCGGCGCATCGAGGTGAGTTGGCGCGACCGGCGAGCGTGGCCCATCCGCCGCCCGATCGGCCCGGAGCGCGGGAGGGAGCGGAAGAGTCACGTGCTCCGGTTCTCCGTAAAGCTCTGGGCCTCGGGGACGACGTGCTCGATCATGGGGACATGACTGCCTTCTACCATGTGTGCTTCGTGGTCCCGGACATCGAGCAGGCGATGCGGGACCTTTGGCGTGCGGCCGGAGTCGAGTGGAGTGATCCTGCGTCCGACCGGCTGGGCGGGTGGGACTACCGCATCGCCTTCACCGCGGGCGGGCCGCCTTTCATCGAGCTCATCGAGGGACCATCAGGCAGCCCATGGGACGCGTCCGCGGGAGCCAGGTTCGATCACATCGGCTTCTGGACCACCGATGTGCGGCGCGGTTCTCGGCGCCTGGAAGAACAGGGCCTGCCCGTCGACTTCTCCGGCTGCCCCTATGGCCGGCCGTTCGCCTACCACCAGGTGGACAGCATCGGCGCCCGGATCGAACTCGTCGACATCGGCAGGCAGGTGGGATTCCTGAACGCGTGGCATCCGGACGGGAAGCCGATGGCCGCCATCGACGAGGCATCCGCGAGTGCGTCCGGCCCGCCGAGGTGACAGCGCGCGAGCTCTGCGGCGCGCCACTCTGCGAGAGCGGGGGCAGGTGGGCTCGGCCGTCGCCCCCGCATCTGGCGGCCGGACGACTTCGCGGGTACGACGCCTTGCCCGACGGGCCCCATCAGGCGGCCCCGGGACTCGACTTGGCTCAGCGGGTGTCCTGCGGTGGCAGGCGGGCGCGAACCGGATCAGTGCAGCGACGGCGGGGACCACGCATGGTGGCGCAGGATCATGCGGGTGGCGACCCGGGACGGTGTCAGTCGCATCGCCGTGTCGCGCAGGGCGACGGCCAGCGGGTGGGACAGCTGCTGTCCCATTCTTCCGGCCTGCCGCGCAGCCCGCGCGACGGCTTGGCTGCGCGGTCGGCGCTCGGCGTCGTAGCGGGCCAGGGCGGCCTCGACGGTGGACTCGGCGCCGAGGGCGGCGGCCAGAGTAACCGCGTCCTCCAATGCCTGGCAGGCGCCTTGCCCGAGGTTGGGCGTCATCGCGTGGGCCGCGTCGCCGAGCAGGACGATCCGACCGGCAGCGTACGAGGGGAGCGGGGTACGGAGCTCGTTCACATCGTGCTGCAGCACGGCCTCCGGCCGAGTCGCGTCGAGCAGCGCGGGGATCGGGTCGTGCCAGGTGTGGAACCGCCGACGGAGTTCGGTCAGTGGGTCGGCGAACCGCGTTCCCACGGGCAGACCGAGGACGGCGTGCCACTCGGCCTTTCCGTCCAGGAAGGCAATGTGCCCGAACTCCGCGCCCCGTCCCCAGGTCAACTCGAAGTCGGTACGCAGATCGACCGCATGCTCTGTGATCGCGCGCAGCACGGTCGAGCCGCTGTGGACCGGGCCAGGGTGGTCCGGGAAGAGGTGGCCGCGGATCGTGCTGCCGATGCCGTCGGCCGCCACGACCAGGTCGGCCTCCAGGGCCGAGGCACCGTAGCCGACGTGAACCGTCCCCGCGCCGGCCTCTTCGACCGTGGCCGCCTCGGAGCCCATGAGCAGTGATCCGGCAGGCAGCGCCTCGCGCAGCAGTCGGTGCAGGGTGGAACGGCGGATGCCCATGATCGGGGCACCCACCGCCTTTTCCAGAGCCGAGCCGTCCATCCGGGCCAGCCAGGCGCCCCAGGGCGTCCGGGTGCCGCCGCTGTACTGGCCTCGCGACGCGGCACGAACCGCCCCGCCGACACCGAGTTCGTCCAGCGCCCGCAGCCCGTTGGCCGCCAGCGAGATACCGGCCCCCATGTCCGCGAGCGCGGACGCGCGTTCGAGGACCGTCACGTCCCATCCGATGCGGCGCAGACCGATCGCGGCGGCGAGCCCGCCGATGCCCCCTCCGACCACCACTGCCGTGTTCCCCATGCCGAAGCCCCCCTCTTTCTACAGCTGTAGAAGCCAGCCTATCCCGAACCTCTACGGGTGTAGAAAGGGGCCATGGCTACGGACCGACGCACCCTCCTGGCGGACTCCGCTCTCGACGTCCTTGTCGACGACGGAATGCGCGGTCTGACCCACCGCGCGGTCGACCGGAAGTCCGCCTTGCCCCCAGGGACCACCTCGGCCTACTTCCGCACCCGTGCCGCACTGCTGAGTGGACTCGTGAACCGCCTGGTCGAGCTCGATCAGGCCGAACTCCAGGCGACGGCCGAGGCGTTCCCGGCGCTGCGCACGGCCGAGGAGCTGGTGGACGGCATGGTGTTGCTCGCCCGTCAGCGACTTACCGGCGCGGGTCGCCGGCGTTCGCTGGCCCGACTCTCCTGCACCGTGGAGAGCGTGCGCGACCCGGAGTTGCGCGCGATCCTGGTGCCCCGCGAGAACGCGGGCCGCGAGGCCGTCCGGCAGTTTCTCGCCGTGCAGGGCGTCAAGGACGTCGAGAGCCGGACGGACACGCTGCTGACCTGCATCGACGGGCTGATCTTCGACGCCCTGGTACACGGCACCGAGGTGCGGCGCGATGCCCTTGACGGCTTGGTCATCGCCGCACTGCGCTAGAACCGGCTGCCCAGGGGCTCAGTTCGCGAAATCCGTATACGCGAGATGGGCAGCGCAGCGCCGGCACCGGAAGAGATACGCGCTCGACTCGCTCTCCGCAGCCAGGGAGTTGAGGACGTGCTGGACCTGGGCCGCCGACTGGCCCCAGCCACCGCCTCCTGACGGAGCATCCCCAACGGCTCGGGGTGAACCGCGAGTTCGGCAGTTCCGCAACGGCCGACATGAGCCACCGGCCCGCACCGCTGAAGACGAATTCCCGCGCCGGGACGCCTCGGGGGACCCCAGATCGTCACCATCCGTGACTGGTCGAGCCATACGAGCACGGGAGCGGAATCACCGATTCTGTTGCGCGGCCGACTGCGTTTTCAGCGTGATCGAATTGTTTCGTTGACCCCCTCGCGCCCGCACGCGTGCGCGAGTAAGTGATCACCGCAGGCCGCCAGGAGACCGCCGCAGGAACAGCCGACGCACAGATTCGGAATTTACACATCGCTTTGCCCTTTACGGTGGTCGAATTGGTTGGCGGCCGCGTACTCACCCTTCGTGATTCATTGACGCGGGCCGACGGAAGCCCGCGTGAAGCCCGCCGCGTCGCCGATGCGATCCCGTATTTCGGAGAGACGCCGAGATCAGTCGGCCAAGGCGCCGACTCGGCCCGGACCGGCGGGCGATCAGCAGGCACACCGGACACCCTGGCCCGTTTGTTCCCACGCACCCCATGGAAACTGACAGATGCAAATCCGATACAGGCAACTTCAAAGAAGTGCGGGAGATGGGAGCATGCGCATCATCGAACCGCATCTCAGCGGCTGGTGAAGCGAATCGGCAGCCGATCATGGGCTGGCCGCATCTGACGACGGGGGTCCTGTGGAGGTATCGAAGCTCGCGGTGGAGCGCGCCATAACGACGATGTGGGATCACTACAGTGAGCCATTGTCCTTAGACGAGATTGCGGACACCGCAGTACTGAGCAAGTTCTACTTCTCGCGGGTCTTCCGCAACGTCACTGGCACATCGCCCGGTCGTTTCCTGACCGCGATCCGCCTGTACAGCGCGAAGAACCTGCTGCTGGAGACGTCGCTGAGCGTCACCGACATCGCCTATCAGGTGGGCTACAACAGTCTGGGAACGTTCACGACCCGGTTCACCCGGAGCGTCGGCGCCTCGCCGACCCGGTTCCGGTCGCTGTCCCAGAGCGGTCTGCCGCCGCTGCCGCGCTTCGACCGAGGCACCGGTCGCGGCACCGGCACGGTGCACGGCACGGTGGTCCTGCCACCGAGCAGCACGCCGCTGCGCGTCTACGTCGGCGCGTTCGGCAGCCCCATCGTCGAAGGGATGCCGGTCTCCTGCGACATCCTGGAGTGCACCGCCGAAGCCTGCCGTGTCCTGGAGTACCGGCTGAGCGCGGTACCTGTCGGCGAATGGTACGTACGCGCCGCCGCGGTCGCGGTCCGTTGGGCCGACGTGGATCCGCGGCCCTGGGCGCGCCATCCCCTCTTACTGGGCGCAGGCAAGCCCGTCGTGATGCGCGCCGACCACGACGTTGAGCTCCGCATCCCCATGCGCACCGTGGACCGGACCGATCTGCCGATCTTGCTGGCCCTGCCGGAACTGGACAACCGGCTCCTTCCCGAGCCGACGCGAGCTCCGCTACGGACCCCGCAGCTCGCCTCGCTTTGACCTGACGATGCGTCAGCATCGAGAGCAGGCGTGTCGGCCGGCAGGCAGGCACGCCCCGCCTCGGATCTTCGAACAGCAGGAGGTCCGCCGAGAGGAGACAGGCATGACCAGTGGTTGGCGAGCACTCAGGCGCCGCGTTCTGACGCCGAGCACGTCACAGGCGAACCTTTCCGTGCGCGGTTTCCATGTGAAGAGCGCTGCCGCGCGGGAGCTGTTGGAGACGGTGGGCGAGACCTTCCTCGCCGGGTACGCCTACGCGGCCGAAGCCCGTGTGCCGCAGGACGCCGAAGAACGTCTTGAGTCGGTGCCGTGGCAGTTCCGCGGTTTCGCCTACGAGGGCGCCGGCATGGGCTTCGCGATACGCGACGGCCTTCCGTTCGGCGGCCGCCACGTGAGCCGGTTCCTCGAAGGCAGGGCCAAGGACCACATCTACATGGTCTACGTCGGGATGGGCTGGGCCATGGCCCGGCTGCCGCGCATGCGGTGGGCGAAGGCCTCCGCCGCCGCTGCCGATCCGCTGCTGCGCTGGCTCGTCCTGGACGGCTACGGGTTCCACCAGGCCTACTTCCACACCGAGCAGTACGTACACCGGCAGTACCAGGAGCCGAACTTCCCCTGGCCGGCCGACGGACCCGCGTCGTACGCGAGCCGGGTGATCGACCAGGGCATCGGGCGAGCGATCTGGTTCGTCGCCGGAGCCGACCCGGAGCGGGCCGCCGATCTCATCGAGGCGTTCGACACGTCCCGGCGCGCCGATCTGTACAGCGGCGCCGGTCTGGCCACCACGTACGCGGGCGCCGCCGACCAGCAGGAACTGGGGACGTTTATGCGGCGCGCCGGAAACCACCTGCCGCAGGTCGCACAAGGCGCGGTCTTTGCCGCGACGGCCCGGTTCCAGACCGGGCTCGTGACGGAACACACCACGCTGGCAACCCAGTTGCTCTGCGGCATCACTCCCGCTCAGGCCGCCGACCTCGCCGACAAGAGCCGCACCGAGCCCCTGGACGGCTCCGGCGTTCCCCCCTACGAGCTCTGGCGGCAACGCATCTCCTCGGGGCTCGACGAACTCCGACGGGCCATTCCGTGACCACCACGCGTTCTCCGGCCGGCCGGCAACGCCGCCGGATGCCGGGCCCGTCGCGTGTCTTCACCCTTCCCGTCCTCGCCAGGATGGTGCGAAGCCGTCTCGACGTCATGGTCTGGGCCGCGGCCGCATACGGCGACGCCGTCCGGCTGCCGCTCGGTCCCAAGACGCTCCACTTCTTCAACCACCCCGACCACGCCAGACACATCCTGGCGGACAACGCCGAGAACTACACCAAGGGCCTCGGCATGATCCACGCCCGGCGCGCCCTCGGAGACGGCCTGCTCACCAGCGACGGCGAGGTGTGGCGCAGACAACGCAAGGTGATCCAGCCGGTCTTCCAGCCGAAACGGATCGCCCGGCAGCTCGGCGCCGTCTGTGACGAGGCCGAGCAACTGGCCGCCCGCCTGCGCTCGTTGGCGGGCAAGGGCCCGGTGGACATGCGCGCCGAGATGACCGCGTTCACGCTGGGCGTCCTCGGGCGCACACTGGTCGACGCCGACCTCGGTACGTTCGCATCGCTCGGTGACTCCTTCGAAGCCGTCCAGGACCAGGCGATGTTCGACGCCATCACCCTCGGTGCGGTTCCGCTGTGGCTTCCGCTGCCCCTGCAAACACGCTTTCGGCGGGCCCGGCGGGACCTTCAGCGCATCGTCGACCAACTGGCCGCCGATCGCGCCGCCGGTCCGGCCGGCGACGACATCGTCTCGCGGCTCATCGAGTCGGTCCGCCACGGAGGCGACCAGCGCGCGGGACGGGTCCGCATGCGCGACGAGCTGGTGACCTTGCTGCTCGCCGGCCACGAGACCACCGCCAGCACCTTGAGCTGGGCCTTCCATCTGCTCGACGCGCACCCCGAGGTGTGGCGACGGCTGCACGACGAGGCCGTGAAGGTGTTCGGGCGCGGTCCGCTGACCATCGAGAGCCTGCATGAACTCACGTACACGACACAGGTTCTGAACGAGGTCATCCGCCTCTATCCCCCGGTCTGGCTGCTGCCGCGCATCGCCCGCGCGCAGGACGAGATCGGCGGATTTCCCGTCGCCGGCGGCGCCGACGTGCTGCTCTGCCCCTATCTGCTGCACCGGCACCCGGCGTTCTGGACGGCGCCCGAGCGCTTCGATCCGGAGCGGTTCGCCCCTGGCGCGGCGGCGGGAAGAAACCGTTACGCGTACATCCCGTTCGGTGCGGGGCCCCGGTTCTGCGTCGGCAACAGCCTCGGCATGATGGAGGCCACCGTCGTTCTCGCCACGGTCGCACGCGAGCTGCGGCTGACGAAGGTGCCCGGGTACGAGGTGACCGGCGAGGCGATGCTGACGCTGCGCATCCGCGGCGGCCTGCCGATGACGGTACGTCAGATGACCTGACGTCCTCGCGCGCACACGAAACCGGCCGGGGTGCTCCCCCGGCCGGTTTCGTGTGTTCGGCTACGCGCGCAACCAGTCGGCGGTGCGCTCACCGATCATGATCGACGTGAGGTTCGTGTTGGCCCGCACCGTGTTGGGCATCACCGAGGCGTCGCAGACGTACAGGGAGTCGAGCCCGTGCACCGAACACCGCTCGTCGACGACCGTCGAGGGATCGTCCGCCGGTCCCATGCGTACGGTTCCGACCGGGTGATAGGCGCTGTCGAGGCTGGTCTTGACGTACTGGCGGATCATGTCGTCGTTGTCGATCACCGCGTCCCTCAGGACGACGAAGCCCTGCCCGAGGCTGCGGATGCCGGGGTGGTTGGCCAGGCGCCAGCTGGTGCGTACGCCTTCCACCAGCAGGTCGAGCTCCCGGCCGCCGTCCGAGAGGAAGTTCAGCTCGATCCGTGGCGGCGCCAGCGGATCCGTCGAGGTCAGCGCGAGCCTGCCGCGGGAGCGCGGCCGCTGCGACACGACCATGACCCCGAGGATCATCTGCGTTCCCGAGAGCATCTGCAGCTCCGGGAAGTGCGTCAGGTCGAAGTGGTTCACCATGTAGTACTGGAGGTCGTTCGTCTCGTCGGAGCCGGACGCCGTGGTGCGAAGGATCTCCTGCAGAAACGGGAGCGACGGATCGCAGGCGCCGGGGCGCGGCGCCAGGAACGCGCCGGTGCGCTGGTGGTCGACGAGGTTCGCGCCGACACCGGGCAGGTCGGCACGGCTGTCGATGCCCAGCCCCCGCAGCTCGGTGGCGGGGCCGATGCCGGACCGCAGGAGGATCGTCGGCGACGCCACGGCGCCCGCGGCCAGGATCACCCGCCGGGCACTGATCGTCTCGTAGCCGCCGCCGGCCTCGGACGCCGTCACCCCGACGGCGCGATCGCCGTCGAACACGATCCGGTCGACGACGGTGCGGGCCCGGATGTCCAGGTTGGGACGCTCGCGTGCCGGTGTCAGGTAGGCCATCGCGGTGGTGACCCGGTGCAGGCCGTCGCGCCGGTTCGAGGGGATCGGGCCGACGCCGGTCGCCTCGGGATGGTTGTGGTCCTTGGCCTCGGGGAAGCCGGCGTCGAGACAGGCCTCGACGAAGGCCAGCTGTCCTGGCACCAGCTCCTCGGGGCGCCAGCGGCGGATCGGGTACGGGCCTTTCTGGCCGTGGTACTCGCCGCCGAAGTCCAGGTCGTCCTCAAGGCGCCGGAAGTAGGGCAGCACCTCCTGCCAGGACCATGACGGGTTTCCGGCGCGCGCCCACTCGTCGTAGTCACCGGGAAGTCCGCGCAGCGCGACCGTGGCGCCGACGGCCGACGAACCGCCGGTCACCTTGCCCCGCGGGAAGCGGATCCTGCGGCCCTCGTGGATGTCCGCCTTGAACTGCCAGTCGTGGTCGTGGAAGGACATCGCGTTGCCGGTACGGATGTCGTCCGGTGTTGCGTGCGGCATCAGGTAGTCGGGGCCGGCTTCGAGCAGGAGCACACGGCGCGACGCGTCCTCACTCAGTCGCGCGGCGAGCACGGCGCCGGCCGAACCAGCGCCGACGACGATGTCATCGTATTGCGGCGTCATACATCACCCTCGCTGACATGGGCTGCGGGAAGCGCGACGCGTAGCGGGCACACGTCGCCGGGGAGACGGCAGAGTTCCGGGTTCCCCTCGTCAAGCGTCGCTTTCGAGGGATGCCGGGGACTACTCCGGCGTTGCCCGGCGCCTTCCGCATGCGGGGCACGGAGTGAGAAGCCGCAGCCACCTCCGCACGGTCACGCTGGTGTCGTGAAGGCCGCGAGCCAGGGTGCCGCGGCGCGAAGGAGGCTGGAGCATGTCGGAGAATTCATCGGCGCCGCGCCATGAGGAGGCGCCGGTCGGGGTGAACGCCCTGATCCCCAACACGGCGCGGATCATGGACTATCTGCTCGGGGGGACCGCCAACTTCGCGTCCGACCGGGCCGTCGGCGACACCGCGTTCGTCAACTGGCCGGGTGAGCCCGGCGGTGCCGAGGGGGTGCGCGTCGACCTGCACGCGGCCCGCGACGCCCTGGGGCGCATCGTCGGACATCTGGCCGGCGACTGCGGGATACGGCAGTTCCTCGACCTGGCCAGCGGGCTGCCCACCATGGGCAACACGCACGAGGCCGCGCGCAGGGCCGCGCCCGGCTGCCGCGTCGTCTATGTCGACAACGAGCCCAGTGTCGCCGCACACGGGCAGGCCCTGCTTGCCGGCGACCCCGACACCGTCTTCCTCGACGGGGACTTCCGCGATCCGCAGGACATCCTGGACAGGGCCGCGAAGGTACTGGACTTCTCCCAGCCCGTCGGGTTCATCCTGTTCGGCGTGCTCCACTTCGTCGAGGACGCCGACGGGCCCGGACGGATCCCCGCCGATCTGCTCGCCGCCGTACCCTCCGGCAGCTGTCTGGCGCTCTCCCACTTCGCGAAGGACGACACCGATGTGGCGCTGAACGCGATGCTCACGGAGATGGACAAGCAGACGGGCGATTCCGTGGTGCGCCGCACCCGTTCCGAGGTCGAGCGGTTCTTCGACGGCATGGACGTGATGCCGCCCGGGGTGGTGCGGACCGAGCTGTGGCGGCCACCGCAGGGCACCCCGGGACCCGAGCCGCTGCCCATGTGGTGCGGCGTGGCCCGCAAGCGGTGAGGGCGGCGCGCATGTCGGCATCGGTGATCTACGACGACATCATCGTGGGGGCCGGCAGCGCCGGAGCGGTGCTGGCCGCCCGCCTCAGCGAGGACCCCGCCCGGCGGGTGCTGCTGATCGAGGCGGGGCGCCACTACGCCACCCCGGCCACGACTCCGGACGACCTGCTCGACGCCAACGCGATGTCGCTCGTGAAGCACAGCTGGGGCTTCACCACCCAGCTCACTCGCGATCGCCGGGTGATGTTCCCGCTCGGGAAGGTCACCGGTGGCTCATCGGCCGTGGGCAACACGGTCGTGATCAGAGGGACACCCCAGGACTACGACGAGTGGGCCGACAGCGGCAGCCCGCTGTGGGGCTGGAAGCATGTGCTCCCGGTCTTCCGCGGACTTGAGGACGACCTGGACTTCGGCGACCGTGACGTCCACGGCCGTGGCGGGCCGGTGCCCGTCAGACGCTGGCGCCCCGAGGAACTGACGGATGTTCAGCAGGCGTTCCTCGACGTCTGTCTGGCCGCAGGACACCCCTGGGCCGAGGACCACAACGACCCCGCCTCGACCGGCGTCGGCCCGATCCCGTCCAACCGGCGCGACCCCAGGACGCGCGTCTCGACGGCGACGTCGTACCTGTGGCCTGCCTCCGGGCGGAACAACCTCTCGATCCTGGCCCGCGCCCTCGTCGACCGCGTCGTGTTCGAGGGCGAGCGCGCGACGGGCGTCGTGCTGTCCGTGGACGGCGGTCCGTGGGAGACCGTCAAGGCGCGGCGGGTGATCCTTTCGGCCGGAGCCGTGGCTTCGCCTGCGATCCTGCTCCGCTCGGGGATCGGGCCCGGCGAAGACCTGCGCGGGCTCGGTCTGCCGGTCCGTGCGGACCTGTCCGGCGTGGGCGCCGGGCTGACCGACCAGCCGCGCATCGGGGTGTTCATGACGCCCAAGCCCGGCTATGAGAACGAGGGCAAGTCGACCGGGCAGATCGTCACCCGCACCACCGACAGCCGGTTCAACGACCAGTACTACGCGATGGTCAACCGCTTCGACCTCACGCTCCACTTCCCCGAACTGCGCCGGGTCGCCGGCGCAAGGGCCGTGTTCGGGGTCATGGTCGTACTGCGCCGCCAGCACTCGCGCGGCCGCGTCACGCTGGCCGCGTCCGATCCGTTCGCCGCGCCCCGCGTCGACCTGGGCTATCTCTCCGACGAGCGCGACTACGGTCTGCTCGCGGACGCGGTCAGGGGCTGCTGGGAGCTGGCGAGCTCGCCGAAGATCTTCGACAAGGGCGAGCAGCTGGTCGCGCTCGACGAACGCGTCATGGGTGACGACGAGGCGCTGCGCGACTACATCGAGAGGGCGGTCGACAGCGCCTACAACCCCGTGGGGACCGTGCGCATGGGCCCGGCCGACGACTCGGGCGCGGTCGTGGATCAGCGCTGCGCGGTGTACGGGGCCGAGAACCTTCATGTCGTGGACGCGTCCGTCATGCCCAGCATGGTGTGCGCCAACACGCATCTGACCGTCGTCATGATCGCCGAACGCGCGGCGGCGCTGCTGCGTGACTCCGGGTGACCCGCCGCGGAGCGCCCCCCTTTGACGTGCACCGACGTGCACTGACGACCACCTTTGACGACCGCAGGAGGCAGACATGTGCGGCATCACCGGCTGGGTCTCGTTCGGCCGCGACCTGACGCGCGAACGGGAGGCACTGGACGCGATGACCCGGACGATGGCGTGCCGGGGTCCTGACGCCGACGGCGCGTGGATCGACCGGCACGCCGCACTCGGCCATCGCAGGCTGGCCGTGATCGACCTGGTGGGCGGGGCGCAGCCGATGACCGTGCGCACCGGACAGGGTGAGGTGACGCTCGTCTACAGCGGCGAGGTCTACAACTTCGTCGAGCTGCGCGAGGAGCTGGTCCGGGCGGGCGAGCGTTTCACGACGTCGAGCGACACCGAGGTCGTCCTGCGCGGGTACCTGCGCTGGGGAGCGGAACTGGCCGACCGTCTCAACGGCATGTACGCGTTCGCCATCTGGGACGCGCGGGAGCGCAGGCTCGTGATGATCCGCGACCGGGTGGGCATCAAGCCGCTCTACTACTACCGCACCCCGGACGGCGTGCTGTTCGGCTCGGAGCAGAAGGCCATTCTGGCCAATCCGCTGGCCGAGCGCGTGGTCGACGCCGACGGGCTGCGCGAGGCACTGTCGTACGCCTTCACGCCGGGGCACGCGATCTGGGCGGGCATACAGCAGGTCGAGCCCGGCACGATCGTCACCGTGGACGAGGCCGGCGTGCGCGAGCGCACCTACTGGCGTCTGCGGACCGCTCCGCACACCGACGACGTGGACACCTCGGTCGGACGGGTCCGCGAGCTTTTGGACGACATCGTGCGACGGCAGCTCGTCGCGGATGTGCCGCGCTGTCTGCTGCTGTCCGGCGGGCTGGACTCCGGCACTCTCACCGCGCTGGCCGCCGCCCACCTCGCCGGCGAACGCGTGCCGACCTTCGCGGTGGACTTCACGGGCCAGGCGGAGAACTTCGTACCGGACGATCTGCGTGATGCTCCCGACACCCCGTTCATCCACGATGTCGCCGAGCACGTCGGCGCGGACCACACCGACATCGTGCTCGACCCCAGGACGCTGGCCGACCCCGACGTCCGCAGGGCCGCCCTGGTGGCGCGGGACGCCCCGCTGGGAGTCGGCGACATGGACTTCTCGCTGTATCTGCTCTTCAAGGCGATCCGCGAGAAGTCGACCGTCGCCCTCTCGGGAGAGGCGGCCGACGAGCTGTTCGGCGGGTACCGGCACATGCATGTGCCCGCGATCCAGCGTGCGCGGGCGTTCCCGTGGATCGCGGTCAGCGTGGGCCCCTTCGACAAGGACGCCACCGGACTGAATCCGCAGCTGGTGGCCGAGCTGAAACTGGAGGAGTACCGGCTGGAGAGGTATGACAGCGCCGTCGGGGAGGTCGAGCGCCTCGGGTCCGAGGATGACGTCGAGTACCGCATGCGCGTCATGATCTATCTGCATCTGACCCGCTTCATGCGGTACATGCTCGACCGCAAGGACCGTATGAGCATGGCGGTCGGCCTTGAGGTGCGCGTGCCGTTCTGCGACCACCGGCTCGTCGAGTACGTCTACAACGCGCCCTGGTCGTTGAAGACCTATGACGGCAGGGAGAAGAGCCTGCTGCGCGGGGCTGCCAAGGACATGCTTCCGGCGTCGGTCGCGTGGCGGCCCAAGAGCCCGTATCCCTCGACCCAGGACCCGTATTACAGCCGGGAATTGCAGCAGCAGGGCAAGGACCTGCTGACGCGCCGGGGTCATGAACTCTTCGAGTTGGTCGACCGCGGCTGGCTCAAAGCCGCGACGGAGCGTGACGCCGCCGGGATGGACCGGCTGACGCGGCTGGGCCTGGAGCGGACCCTCGATCTGGCCGTGTGGCTGGACGTCTACCACCCGGTCCTCAGGCTCCCCTGACGCCGGACGGCGCCCGCACCGGGTGGCGAAGCTGATGCTTCGCACCGGTGCGGGTGCCGGACACGTGTGTGGGGGGGCAGGCCGCTGCGAGAGACGTCAGCCCAAGGACGCGATGAGCTCCAGACTGCGTGCGTTCTCCTGGTCGGTTCCGAACAGGGTCGCCATGCATTCGGTGGCACCCGCTTCGGCATACCGCCGCAGTTCGCGTTCCACGGTCGCCTCGTCGCCGACGAGTGCGACGTCGACCGCCGTGGCGACGCCTTCGCGGTCGAGCATGGCCCGGTAGCTCGGTTCCCCGCCGGTGCCCACGGCCGTGTAGATGTTCCCCAGCAGCTCACGCCGTGCTGTCGGTTCTTCGGTCACGCACACGGCCAGCCCCGCCACGACGCGTGGCGCCGGCCGTCCGGCCCGGCTCGCGGCACGGGTGATCGTCGGCACCACGTGGTCGGCGATCGTGCGCGGCCCGGTGAACTGGGTGACGGTGCCGTCCGTCCGCTCGCCCGCGAGCCGCAGCATCGCGGGGCCGAGCGCGGCCAGCAGCAACGACGGCGGTGTCGCCCCTGACACATCGACGGCGCCGACCGCCGTCAGTGTCTCGCCGCGGTAGTCGACGGCTTCTTGGCGCAGGAGCGGCGCCAGAGCCCTCAGGTATTCCCGCACGTGGCGTACCGGCCGGTCGTAGGAGTACCCGTAGGCCCCCTCGATGGTGGCTCGGTGGCTCGGACCGATGCCCAACGTCAGCCGGCCGCCCGTCGCTCCCTGCACGGTGAGGGCTTGCCCGGCCAGTGCCAGGGGGTGTCTGGGGTAGGTGGGTACGACGGCGGTGCCGAGCTGGATGCGGGGTACTTCGCGACCGGCGACGGCCAGCGTGGTCAGTGCGTCGTTGCCGAAGACCTGGGGCAGCCATGCCGTACCGATGCCGGCCCGCGCCGCGGTCCTGATGTGCTCGATGACACCGTCGAGTGTTGATCCGTGCGTGATGACGAGCACGCCACCGCGCATGTCAGAGCTCATGATCACCTCGTGTGCTCAAGCGCCGGCCGTCCACGCCTTTGTCGTGGCGTGTCGCCCGCCGAGGAGGCATGGCCGGTGGCAACGCCTGTTCTGACGAGGCGGTCGGGCGCGGGTGTGAGGTCTCCGGGCGTTCAACGCCCGGAGACCGGTCCGGGCGTGGCCCCCGTCCCGGGCGGCCGGGACGGGGGCGGGGCACAGCCGTTCAGCTCGTGATCAGCGCTGGCCGGGCCCGACGGAGGGGCTGTTGCTGTAGGCCGCGAGCTGCCATGCGCCGTCCTTCTTGGCCAGCACCCACGTCGCGTGCGCGGTGCGCTCCGGCGGGGCCTCGGTCTCGCCGGGGATCAGGATGCCGGTCCGGCTGATGACCACGGCCGCTTCGTCGTTGAGGAAGCGGACGTCCAGCACGTTGTCGGCCGACCGCGTCCCCTTCAGCGGCCCGTTGAACGAGAACGCCATGGCGTCCCTGATCTCCTGGCGCGACTTCAGGTACGAGCCGGGCAGGACC
Organism: Streptomyces sp. NPDC048416; assembly: GCF_043200435.1. Taxonomy (NCBI): domain Bacteria; kingdom Bacillati; phylum Actinomycetota; class Actinomycetes; order Kitasatosporales; family Streptomycetaceae; genus Streptomyces; species Streptomyces sp. NPDC048416. The sequence goes on along the minus strand of NZ_JBICXU010000015.1, from coordinate 48,626 downwards.
GCGCTGGCGTCCTCGAAGTACTCGGCGACGAACGCGTCCGGGTCGGCGTTGTTCCAGGCCTGGTAGACGCCCTTGACGACGTCGAGGATGGCGGCCTCGTCCTGCTTCTGGGCTTGGGTGGTCATGATTCCTACCTCGTTCTTGTTCGGGTTCTTCGGGTGCTTCGGGTGCTGCGGGTTCTGCGTGTGAAGCGTGTGGTGCGGGTCCTGCGTGTGGAGCGGGTTCTGCGGGTCCTGCGTGTGGTGCGCGTGGAGCGGGTCCTGCGTGTGGAGCGGGTTCTGCGGGTGGAGCGGGTCCTGCGGGTGGAGCGGGTTGCGGTTCTGCGGGACGCGCCGTGCCTCAGTCACGGGCCGCCGGAACAGCCGTTTCGGCCGGCTGCGCGGGTGGCACGGCGGCGTAGGTGGGAGCGCGGTGCGCGGGGTATGCCAGCGCCACGAAGATGCCGGCCGCGGAGAAGGCCGCGCACAGCCAGAGCGCATGGCTGAAGTTGGTGATGAAGGTCTGGTGGGACGTGTAGTTGCCGGTGTGGGCGAACGCGGTCGCGGTGAAGGCGACTCCGAAGACACCGCCGAGTTCGCGCAGCGTCGCGCTGGTGCCCGAGGCGATGCCGGTCTCGTCCGGACCCACCGACGTCATCACGCCGTTCGCGACCGTCGGGAAGACGATGCCGATGCCGATGCCGGCGACGAGCAGTCCCGCGAGGACGCCGCCGAAGCCGACTCCGGGGGTGGCGACCATCGCGACCCAGCCGAACCCGATCGCTTGCAGGGCCATGCCGATGGCCATGAAGGGACGGTTGCCGTACTTGTCGGCCAACGGGCCGACGACCGGAGCGATGAACATGGACACGGCCGTCCAGGCCAGCAGGTGCAGGCCCGCCCTGAGCGGACTGTCACCGAGCCCCGACTGGAAGAACTGCGACATCAGGAACAGCGCGCCGAACAGGCCGGCGTACATGAAGAAGGTGACCCAACTCGCCGTGTTGAAGGCCCTGTTGCGGAACAGGTCGAGGCGCACCATCGGCCTGCTCCTGCGCCCTTCGAGCATCAGGAACGCCGCCACCACGACAGCTCCCGCGACCAGCGAGAGGATGACCTGCCAGCTGCTCCAGCCGACGCTGCTGACCCGTACGAGACCCCAGGCGAGCAGGAAGAAGCCGACGCAGGCCAGGGCAAGCCCGTAGAGGTCGAGGGGCTGGCGTGGCCCGTAGCTCTCGGTGAGCCGCATCAGCGACAGCAGGCCGGCCACCAGGCCGATGGGGACGTTGAACCAGAAGATCCAGTGCCAGCTGAGCCCGTCGACGACCGCGCCGCCGATGACCGGTCCGATGGCGACGGCGAAGCCCGAGACCGCGCCCCACATGCCGATGGCCGCGCCGCGTTTCTCGACCGGGAAGGCGTCGCTGATCAGGGTGAGCGAGATCGGCATGATGACGGCGGCGCCCAGCCCCTCGCCGGCCCGGGCGGCGATCAGCACCCCGACGCTCGGGGCGAGCGCCGCCATGGCCGATGCCGCCGCGAAGATCACGAGCCCGGCCGCGAACGCCCGGCGGCGTCCGAAGCGGTCGGCGAGCGCGGCGGCCGGCAGCAGGAGACAGGCGAAGGTCAGGACGTAGGCGTTGATGGTCCACTCAAGGTCGCCGACGTTCGCGTTGAGGCTGGTGCGCAGGACCGGCAGGGCGGTGGTGACGACCAGAGCGTCCAGGGCGGCCATGAAGACGCCCACTGAGCTGAGGGCCAGTGTCCAGCCCTTGTGGGGTGCGAGTGCCCCGGCTTCGACGGATTGCATGGTGCTCTCTCCCTCGGGAGGCTGCGTGGCCGACGGCCACAACATCACACTAGTTCTTTGAAGCATCTGGTTCAATTTTTGTACCACAGATCAGAGTGCGGGGCGCGCGCAACCGGTTCACTGCCGGGCTGTGCGGCGGCGCGGCCTCCGGCCGGCGTTCCGCCGCGGGGCGCTACTTCATCAGGGACCTGATCAACCGCTCGTCGCCGCCCAGTGTCATGCGGCCCGCCGCGATGGCGTCGTCGAGCGTTTCGTCGCCGGCGATCAGCGTTTTGAGGGTGTGGGCATCGGTCCTGACGGTCGCGTCTGGCTCGTAGGCGACGGCGCGGGTGACATCGAGTCCGGTGTCACCGAAGCGCAGGATGTACCGGTCGTCGTCGATGCGCATGTCGCAGGTGCCCGCCACCGGCGCTCCGGCGGCGAAGAGGAACTGGGCCTGGGACCGCAAGGAGAGCAGCAGGGAGTCCACGGTCGAGGGGGCGTGCCGGTCCCAGAAGGGGGACGCGACCGCCCAGTTACCGAGCGCGAACAGGACGGGCTCCAGGGAACGGCCCCAGTCGGTCAGCTCGTACACAGGCCCGCTGACCGGTGCGCCGGCGCGATACTTGCGCAGCACACCGATCTCTTCCAGATCGCGCAAGCGCATCGTGAGGATGTTGGAACTGGCGCCGCAGAGACCGTCTTTGAGGTCGCGGAAGCGCTTGGGCCCGAGCAGGAGCTCGCGCACCACCAGAAGGGCCCATCGCTCCCCCACGAGGTCCAGCGCGTGGGAGACGGGGCACCCTTCGCCGTAACTGCGCTTCTTGTTCATTCCTTTACCATAATCCGTTGCGGACGTGTGCCCAGGCCCGGCGGCGGGACGCTGCGCCTGCCGCGGCTTCCCGCTCTCTTCTGGTGCCGCGGCGATGCCCGCACGTCAGCGCCCTGATCCGGTCGCGGCGCCGACGACCTCCGCGAGATAGGCGGCGGCCTTGTCGGGGTCCATGAACCATTCGGCGAGGTCGTTGGGGTCGTCGAAGCCCTCGATGTAGCGCTGCGCGATCGCGGGAAACTGACCGGCGGCCCCCAGGAGTTCGAGCATGTGCGGGGGCGGCGGCAGCAGCGTGATGTTCGTCCATTCCGTGGTCGCGCGCCCGTGCAGCGTCCACAGGGACTCGAAGGCCCGCTTCATGAACGTCCCGTCGAACGGCCGGTCTCCGTGCTCCAGGATGGCCTTGAGGTAGACGGCCGCGAACTTGGCGGCCATGTTCGCCCCCTGCCCTGTGATGGGGTCGTTGGCCACGACGACGTCCCCCGCCCCCAGCACGAGGCCGCCGGAGGGCAGCATCGCCACCGGATGACGGACGACGGGGGTGTATCCGCCCCGCAGGGTGGCGCCCGCGTCGGTGAGCTCCAGCTTGGTGTAGTTGTCGCGCGCCCACGGCACATGCTGCTCAAGCAGTTCGACGAAGCGCTCCAGGTGCTGCTGGGGCGAGGTGATGTCGGCGAAGACGTCCAGCGGTCCGCCGGGAAGGGCCTCGAAGAACAGGATGTGGCAGGGGCCCGAGACGGTCAGGGCCGGCATCACGATCATCTCGCCCTTGCCGGGCAGCAGGTGGAATTCGACCGTGTGGTCGCCGGGGCCGGCCGGATCGGGCCGGTAGCCGTTCACGTAGACGACCGAGAGCATCCGCTGCGGTGCCGTGAAGGGCGACCGGGACGCGTCGCGCTGGAACATCTGCGCCAGTGCGCCTTTCCCGGCGGCGACGACGACGAGGTCATGGTCGCCCGCCATGGTGTCCAGGTCCGCGACGGTGGCGCTTTTGATGATCAGATTGCCGCCATTCTCCGCGAACAGCCGCAGCCAGCGCGCCATCTTGAGCCGCTGGTCGACGTCGGCGCCCGGCCTCTTCAGGGGGCTGACCCACTCGACGACCGGGCGGGGGCCCTCGGCACCCACCGCGAAGCTGGTGAGGGGGGTGTGGGGCGCCTGCCCTTCCCAGAAGTAGATTCCGAGTTCGCGCTCGAACCTGAGCGTGCTGTCGAATTGGAATTGTGACGACATGATGGTGCCGTGCTCGATTTCATCGGCGGTGCGCGCCGACATCACGGTGACGTCGTAACCGTGCTTTTGCAGCCCGAGTGCAAGCTGCAGCCCAGCCTGCCCGGCGCCGACGATCAGGATTTTGCGCATACCGAGCCAGCCTCTCCATGTCGCGGTGGTGCAAGGATTCCCTGGACGCTGTTGTCCATGTCTCCAGTTTCCTTGCGCCGGGGGCTGCCGCCTTCTCTCGTTTTGCCCAGCAGCGCCGGAACCGCATGCACATCCACTTTTTGCAAAGGGTGCCGGTTACGGCGTCGGAAAGAATGCGCGGACGAATTTCTCCCAGGCCCGTTCTCCGAAGATCACGCGCTGGGGCCGCAGCAGCCGAACCGGGATCCCGAGGCGGTAGCGGATGCGGGGACGAGGCACGGTGATCGCTTTCTCCACGAGTGCGGCGACGTCGCCCGAACGCAGCGACAGACGGCCGCGGCCCGTCGGATGCTCGACTTCCCGGTAGGCGCCGTGCCAGACGACGAACCGCTCCCAGAAATCGCCGTAGGGGTCGTTGTCGGTGGACCCGGGAGCGAGCCCGAGGTCGCCCACGGTCGTCGGGACGAAGGCGCCCAGGATGGGCGAGGGTTCGATGACCACGACCTTGATGCCGAAGCGGCGCACCTCAAGACGGAGCGAGTCGCCGATCGCCTCCAGCGCGTGCTTGGTGGCTTCGTAGTAGCCGCGCCCCGGGGTCGCGAAGAGCCCGAAGATCGAGGACATGATGACGATCCGGCCCGCCCCCTGCTTCCGCATGCCCGGCAGCACCAGTTGCGTCATGCGGGAGAGCCCGAAGACGTTGGCCTCGAACTGCCGGCGGACCTCGTCCATGGGAGTCTGCTCGATCGTGCCGTTGAGGCTGTACGCGGCGTTGTTGATCAGCACGCCGACCGCGCCGTGCTCGGCCGTGATCCGGTCGACCGCCGCGATCATCGACTCCTCGTCGGTCACATCGACCCGCAGGGTGGTGATGCCCTCCTGCTCCAGGTCCTTGAGGCCTTCCAGGCTGCGGCCGCTGGCGTAGACCGGCCACCCGGCGCGGTGCAGCCGGAGGGCGAGGGCCCTGCCGGTACCCGAGGAGAGGCCGCTCAGCGAGGAGACACCGGTGATCAGAACGGCGCGGGAGGCAGTCATGAACGGTCCCTTCTCATGCCGCGGGACCGGCCGGTCCGGAATCGTCCGGGACCTCCTGCTGCGATATGCGGCTCCTGGTCACCGTGGTGCCGAGGCCGAGACCGTCCACCAGGCGGGTGATGAAGTTGAACAGCGCCGCGCAGAAGAACGCCTCCAGCAGGTCGTCGGCGGTCCAGCCCGCGTCCAACGCCTTCTGCCAGTCCTCGTCCGTGATCCGGTAGGCGTTGCGGCTGAGCTTGGTCAGGAGGTGCAGCAGGACGCGGGTGCGCTCGTCCACCGGAAGGTCGTCGGGCGAGTCCGCGGCGTCGATCGCATGCGCCAGTTCCTCGCTGCCGCCGAACACCTGAAGAAAGAAGTTGTGCGTCCCGACGCAGTACGGGCACTGGTTCACCTTCGACGTCCAGGAGGAGATGAGCTCCCTGGTCTGCCGGGGCAGGTTGCCGTGATTGAAGACGCCGTCGTAGCCGGCGAGCATCGTTTCGAGCAGTTCCGGCCGGGACGAGACCAGCCGGAACATGTCGGGCACGAAGTCCAGCGAGGTGACTTTCTTGGCCCGCTCGTAGAGCTCTGCCACCCGTCCGGTCGCGTCGGCCTCGTCGATCAGCGGAACGCGAACTCCCGGATTCCCATCCATGGGCACACCTTTCTTCTCATGAGCCGAGCGCAACGCGGGGCATGTTCCTTCGGCGGAGTATGGGCATGGCCTCCGCCTGGAAGTCGAGTTTCGGATCGAGACCCTGAACGATTCCCTCGACCACCAGGAGCGACAGCAGTGGAAAGGCGAACTCGGGCACCGGATACAGGCCGAAACGCCGTTGAATATCGAAGAGTCTTCCGGCGAATTTCGCCAGACTGAATTCACTGGACCGGACCCCGGCCGATTCCGTGACCAGGGCTGCGAGCTCGGCACGGAATCCGCCGAGATCGCAGCCCTCGGCGATACTCGCCGCACTTTCGATGATGATCTCGGCGCAGAGTGGTCCGTTGCCCATCGCCATGTTGATGAAGAAGTCCCCGAAGGAGGCACGTACCCGCTCGGACAGTTTGATCACAAAGCCGGCGTCGAGGATCACCAGGGCGCCGTCGTCCTGGATGTAGAGGTTTCCCGGGTGCAGATCACAGTGCACGAGGCCGTCCACGAACAGCATCTCGTAGACCGCGGACATCACCCTGCGCGCGGCGGCCCGGCGCGCCGTGGCGGAGAACTGCTCCGGCGCGGTGCAGGCCAGCCCTTCCACGTACTCCATCACCAGGACGTCCTCGGTGCACAGGTCGAGCAGCGGCGCCGGGATCCGTATCCAGGGGAATTCCCGCAGGTTCGCGTGGAGGCTGCCGAGCGCCGTGCGCTCGGCGTCGAAGTCCAACTGCCGCAGGATCGCGCCACCCACCTGCGCATGCATGACCTTGAAGGGCATCGACTTCAGTTGCGGCAGCCGCTGCATGGCGCCCATGGCCAGCGCGGTCAGCCGGAAGTCGCGTCGCATCACCTTGCCGATGCCCGGCCTGCGCACCTTCACCGCGACCTGTCGGCCGTCGAGCGTGACGGCGACGTGGACAGTCGCGATGCTCCCGGTGGCCACAGGTGTCCAGCCGAATTCAGCGAACGGCCACTTTCGGTCCCCGTACGCAGCGCGCACGGCGCTCTCCAGGAGGGCGCGCCGGGGCGGAGGTGTGGCGTCGGTCAGCCGGCCCAGCTCCGTGCACACGCGTGCGGGCAGGAGATCGCGCCGTGTGCTCAGCAGCTGGCCGATCTTGATGTACGAGGGGCCGAGTGAGGTGAGCAACCCGGACAGACACGTGCCGGCGCGTTTCCACGGGCGCCGCCGCATCCGTGCGCCGAGCGCGCCAGGGCCGAACACCAGGGCGTAGCCGAGTACGGTGCCACCCACCCGGACGACGCGAAGGGCCGTGCCAGGCAGTTCCGTCAGAAGAGCACCCGTCACTCTGGCCATGTCCCTCCTCCCCTCAGCGTGCTGGACCTCGCACACCGCGCGAACGAACGCGCCGAGTCACCTTCACCGGCGTAAGGAATCGTCGGTGTGGGACGAGGCGACCGACTACTTCGAGCGTGCCCTGCCCCGCCCGCCCCGCCGGGGGTGCCGGTGACGCTCGTCCGGGGTGCCGGACACTCTCGTCGTGGATGCCCGGTCACGAGGCCGGGCAGAGCCAGCTGTCTCCTGGGCAGCTGCGGCACGCGGTGACGGCGGCACGACCGAAGAAGCACACCACCTGACGCCCCGGCACACTGAACCGCACACAACTGGCAAGCCTCACACGGCCGGAGGGCGAGAGGTGGCGCGATCGCGGTATCAGACACACCGGGCCGTCGCGGAAACGAGGATCACGCCCGACAAGTGGAACGCCGCACGGGACGCGATCACGGATGCCGCCGAGCGTTTCAGCACCCTGGTCGCGCACGCGGATCCGCAAGCCATGGCGACGGCCGAGTGGAGTGTGATGGACACGGCGGCCCACGTCGCCGGCATCGCCTGGCTCAACGCCTCCTCGATGGTGCCCGGCGACACATCGTTTCCGCTGCCGGCCGTACGCGAGCAGGTCGCGGCGGCAACGGTCGACACCATGCACACCGGGTTGAACCCGGCGCTCCTCGATGCCTACCAGGAACGCGATCCCGGCAGGGTCGTGGACAGGCTCCGTGCCTCGATCGGCGAGATCCTGCGTCTGACCACCACCGCGGACCCCACCACAACCATGGACTGGCTCGGCGGATCGCGGATCCCCCTGGCCGGCTTGCTGGCCCACCTGACCAACGAACTGCTCGTGCACGGCCGCGACATCGCGCGCGCCGTGGACGCACCCTGGCGCATACCGCCCGAGTATGCAGCGCTGTTCTTCGAGCTGTTTCTCATCGAGATCGCCCGCAACGGCGCCGGGCACATCCTGGACTGCGACAGACCGGAGCACCGGGGCCGCATAGCGGTGGAATTCCGCTCGGCCCACACATCACCCGTCACGATGGTCCTGGACACGGGCGAGGTCTGGATCGAGGAGCCGAGCCGCGACAACGACGTACGCGTCCACTTCGAGCCCGCTGCCCTGAGCCTCGTCCTCTTCCATCGCGTCCCGCACGCACGAGCGGTCATGACAGGTTCACTGCGGGTCTGGGGCCGGCGCCCCTGGCTCCTCGTCCCGTTCCTGCGCAAGGTCCGCCTCCCCTGAGACGGGGGTGCGACGTAACAACCGGGCCCGGTGCAGGCGGTGTTCACCGCAATCGGCTTGTGGTCGACCTGCGAGCGTCCGCCCCATGGGCGCGTCAATCCGGAGTCAACCGCTCACTACATGCCCCCACCCCCGACACTCCCGCGATCGTTTCGGGCGACGCCCGCAGGTGGCAACGCAGGAGAAGGCATAGAGACGATGGGTCGCCACAATGAAAGGAGACACCCTGTTGCCGCAGTGATGGTCGGCGTGAGTGACAGGCGCCTCTCTTCTGTGATGTGTGGGTCGGGGGATGTATGACCGTTGCGGAAGATCGGCCCGGTGCGGATGTGCGCTGCTCGGCGCGACGAAGGGGTGGTCGGCCATGCTGGTCTGCGTAACTGGTGGCACCGGCTTCGTCGGTGCTCATTCCGTCGCCGCCATCGTCCGGTCCGGCGCGCGGGTACGGCTGCTGGTCCGCGATCCGTCCAGGGTGGAGCGGGCATTGCGACCGCTGGGTGTGGAGCCGGCCGCCCTGGAGCTGGTGGTCGGGGATGTCACCGACAGGACCGCTGTCGCCAGAGCGGTGGACGGGGCTGACGCCGTGCTGCACGCGGCCTCGGTGTACTCCTTCGACAGCAGGCGGCGTGCCGAGATGCGGGCGACCAATGTGCGTGGCACGCAGCTGGTGCTGGCATCCGCCGTGCGGGCCGGGGCTGATCCGATCGTCCATGTGTCCACCGTGGGCGCGATGTTTCCCGCCGCGAACGGCGTGGTCCGGGCGGACACCCCGCCGGGCATGCCCCGCGAGGCCTACCTCGCCAGCAAGTCGGTTGCCGAGGCGGTTGCCCGTCTGCACCAGGAGGAGGGGGCGCCTGTGGTGATCACCTATCCGCCGGCTCTGCTCGGCCCGCACGATCCACATCTCGGCGACCAGAGCGCCAGGCTGCGCAACGCCCTGCGCGGCATGCTGCCGGTATGGCCGGGCGGCGGTTTTCCGGTGGGTGACGTGCGGGACGTCGCCGAACTGCATGCCGCCGTGCTCGCCAGGCCGGCGGGGGGACGCGAGCGACACTTCGGCCCCGGACGCTTCCTGACCACCCGTCAGTACCTCCAGGCGGTCCGGCGAGTCACCGGACGCGCACTCCCGGCATTGTTCCTGCCGCCACGCCCGATGCTGCCGTTGATGGTGTTCGCAGACGTACTGCAACGAGTGTGGCCGTGGCACATCCCGGCCGAGTACGGCGCGCTCTACACCTGCCTGCACGCGGCGCCCGTCGACGCCAATGCCTCCACGTACGGCATCCTCCCCCGACCGATCTTCGACACCATGACCGACAGCGTTCGCTGGCTGTACCAGGCGGGACACGTATCGGCCCGCCAGGCCGGCCTGGCCGGCAGCGTGCTCCAAGGGGCCCCGGCATGACGCCGGAACAGCGGTCCGAGCCCTTCTGGGATCTCGCCTACCGCTCCTGCCGTGAGAACATCACCCAACTCGCGCGGGCACATCCGGGGACGTGGGAGTGGCCGGTTCCCGCGTGTCCGGGCTGGAACGTGCGGGACGTCGTCGCGCATCTGCTGGAGGTGTGCCGGCTGGCCGTCGCCGACGTACCCCACGGCATCGGCCGGCCGCCGGCTCCGGCGCCGGGAACCCTTCTCCCCCAACTGCTCGCCGAGTGGGAGGAGTTGGGTGCGGCGGTGCCGGACGTGTGGGAACGTACCCCCTGGCTGCGGCGCGGCATGATGCTCCTCGATGCCTTCTCGCACGAGCTCGACATCCGCGGCGCTCTGGGCATCCCGGCACCTCATGAGCACCCCGCCTTCGCCGACACACTGGAACTGGCCACGATGGGCTTCACGATGTCGGTGACCGCACACCGCTTGCCATCGCTGTACATCGAGACGGCCGGCCACCGATGGTCGGCCGGCGACGGCGATCCCGCCGCGACCGTGCGCGGAGCAAGCCTGGAGGTGTTCCGTGCCCTCACCGGGAGGCGCACCCTGGCACAGATCCGCGGACTGTCATGGAGCGCACCACCGGAACCTTGGCTGCCTGCCTTCGCCTGGGGCCCCTTCACCCCGCCGACCGGACACATCGAGGACAGTACGGAAGCAACGGGGCGGCGGTTGTGGTTCCTGCCGCCGTCCTTGAGCTCGGGAGTGGTTGCCTGAGACGTGCTCGCGCGGGGCGTGGTGGCCTGAGGCGTCGTCGCGCGGGGCGTGGTGCATCGGCGTCTCGCGGAGGGACAGCCCCGTGCCCCGACAGACACGCACGCACGCGCCCCGCGCCGCGTGCCGACCGGGCCGATCGACCCAGTCGGCACGGGTTTGTACGGGGCATTGCTGCCGTTAGGGTTCGGTCCGTACACCTATGGCGGGCCCCAAGGAGATCGACCCATGTCCGATCTGGACTTCTACGCACACGTCGCCACGCGCTGCGACGTCTTCGGAGCCGGGATCGGATCCAGTCCTGCCGTATGGGAAGCCGCAGTGGGGCCCGACTACTTCGATGATCCGGGCAATGGCCCGCTGCGCCGGGATTACGGGCTGGTGGAGCTAAGTTTCTCGGATGGTGAAAGCTCCCAACCCTGTTTCGGGATCAGCGTGCAGACCCACCGGTTGCTCTACGGCTCTTCCGTGCCGACCTCTTTGGCGCGAGAGTACGGGGAATTCGCACCCCGCGTCCGGTTCGCACCCCTGCGGGACGTGATCCTGTCTTTGGGGCACACCGTCGAGCCCGACGACCTTTCAGGGGACGTCCATCGCTATCGCGTGACGGAGTCCGGTGCGCGCATCCACGTCATTGCCGATCCCGACCCGTACGGGGGCGGCAACCACGATGTCGACGATCAGACGATTCACCAAGCGGGCGACGTGTGGGGGATCAATGTGTCCCCGGCTTGGTGGGGCCGGCGGTAGCGCCTGTTCCGGACCCGGGTCCACATCCGGGTTCCGGCTGGCTCTCCGCGCCCCGCGCCCCGCTCCCTGTCCCCCGCTCCCCCACAGCGCTGACCGTTCAGAGTCAGCTGAGGGTTTCCGCGGCCTTTGTCATGGGCCCTCCCACATCGCCGGTGTTCATCGTTCCCGCCGGTTCAAGCAGCAGGATCGCCGTCTCCTCGTCTGCCACCGGGCAGTGCTCGACCCCGCGAGGCACCACGAACAACTCGCCCGGCTCCAGGACCACATCGGCATCCCTCAACTGGATGGTGAGCCGCCCGCTGATGACCAGGAACAGTTCATCGGTGTCCTCGTGACTGTGCCAGACGAATTCCCCCTTGAGCTTGGCCAGTTTGACCTCGTAGTCATTGAGCACGGCCACTTTCTTCTGCGACCACAGGTCGCTGAACTGCGACAGCTTGTCAGCGATGTTGACAGGAACAACAGACCTGGACATACGGCACCCTCCTCAAGACCGGTCGACCCACCTTCTCGGTCAACCCGGACCAACTCCCGCGGCCCCTCCGGCCGGTGACCCAAGACTGGCACCCACAAGATCCGCCAGTCTTGTACGTTTCTGGCACGTCGAAGTCGGCGCGGAGGAGCGCGGCGTGCGGTTGAGGACCCGACCACGCGGTAACCGGTCGTTGACGACTACTCGTTGACGACTACTCGTTGACGACTGCTCGTTGACGACTGACACCTCCGCGACACGGCCCGTCCGACGCCGCGGGGATCGCAGCGGCACCTGGGGCGCGCGTCGAGAGCCTGAGATCGCGATGTGGCGCCCCACAGGTGGGCGGTCGCTGTCGCTACACCTCGCGACGGCATCCGGCGAGGAGGAGCGCGACCATGCGCTTGGCGTCGGCCTGGTCGTAGTCCGGGCCGGTGATGCAGAGGTTTCCCATGGCGCGCATGAGCGTGTAGGCCGTGGTGCCGGGGGCGAGTTCATCGGCGGCGACGCAGGCGTCGAGCAGCGTTGCGCAGGCCGGGACGAGGGTGTCGAGCATGAGGGTGTGAAGGTTCTCCAGGCCCGGATCGCCGGACCCCAGGGCGGCACCGAGGCCGTGCTTGGTCACCAGGAAATCCACGAATGCGTCCGCCCAGCGGGTCAGGGCGGCAAACGGGGAGGCGGATTCCTCCAGGAGTTGGGGCGCGAGTGCGGAGCAGGTGTCGATCTGATGCCGGTAGACGGCGGTGACGAGGTCCGCACGGGTCGGAAAGTGTCGATAGATCGTCCCGACGCCGACGCCTGCGCGTTCGGCGATGTCGCGGATGGGGGCCTGGACGCCCTGGCCCACGAAGACTGCCGCCGCGGCCGCCAGCACGGCGCCACGGGTGCGTTGTGCCTGCGCTTGGCGCACTCCGACTGGTTCTGGCACGAGGACTCCCTTTACTCGCGGAACAATGTTCCGCTACTTTGACGGAACGGCGTTCCGCCAAAGTATGGCAGGGCGCCCCCCTGAAGAAAGCACAGGTTCCCCATGCCTTCCAGCCACCTCGACCAGCGGATCGTCGCGGTCAAGCCCATCACTGTTCCCGCGCCCGGCCGCAGCGTCGACCTCCAGGTGAAGGTCACTGCCCCACTGACGGGCCGGAACCTTCCCGTCATTGTCTTCTCCCACGGCAACGCGTGGTCCATGGACGGATACGAGCCCCTGGTCGACCGGTGGGCGGCCGCTGGATTCATTGTCGTACAGCCCACCCACCTGGACTCCCGCCGCAACGGCATCACGTGGGACGACCCGCGTTTCGCCACCATCTGGCGCGTCCGGATCGCCGACCTCCACGCGGTTCTCGACGGCCTCGGCGCCATCCTTGTCCAGGCAGGCGATCTGGAGATCCGGGCCGACCGGGACCGCGTCGCGGTCGTCGGCCACTCCTGGGGCGCCCAGACCGCCGGCGCGGTCCTCGGCACACGCGTGCTCGACGCCGACGGGATTCCCGGGGAGGACTTTTCCCACCCCGCGGTCTCGGCCGGTGCGCTGATCACTGCGGCCGGAACGGGCGACACCCTCACCCCGTTCGCCGCCGAACACCTTCCGTTCATGAGGCCCGACTACTCCACCTTGACCGCTCCGACCCTGGTCATCGCGGGTGGCAGGGACCAGTCTCAGCTCTCCACCCGAGGGCCGGAGTGGTTCACCGACGCCTATCACCTCGGCCCGGCCCCGAAGAGTCTGCTCGCCATCGCCGAGGGCGAGCACACGTTGGGCGGCCTCGCCGGCGAGATGGTCGCCGAGACCACCGACGAGAACCCAGCCCGCGTCGCCCTCGTCGCGGACGCGATCTCCGCGTACCTCCAGGACGCCTTCAACCTCGACAATGCCGCGTGGACGGCCCTCAACAATGCCGCCGCAACTGGCGACGGCACGTGGAACATCACCAACAAGTGACCCCGGCCGGACCGCACTGCCGACCAAGCCGCGCGTGGGCGCGGCGGATTGGCGGGGCACGTGGGTTCAGCGGCAAGCCACGCATGGGCGCGGTGGGTCGGGGCTCTTTTTCCTCCACTTCGCTGAATCCCATGTTCCCGGCCACCTTGGCCCGGCTGCCCCGCCATGTGGTGCGACGCGGGCCACGGCACCGCGTACAGCGTCCATCGAGGGAGGCGGGGCCGCCGTCAGGTCTCGGCCTGGGACGACGACCCGGGCTGGTCGGTGCGTACGTGGGCGCGCAATCCTTGCAGCCCGAACAGGATCAGCACCTCGACCGCGCCGCCGTCGGCGCTGCCCAGCCAGTGGGGCAAGGACGTGTCGAACTCTGCTGCCTGGCCGGGCGGTAGCGTCAAGTCGCGTTCGCCGGTGACGAGGCGCAGGCGTCCGCTGAGTACGTAGAGCCATTCGAAACCGTCGTGGGTCTGCGGGGCCGGCTCCAACGGTTCCGGCCGGGCAGGAATGATCATCTTGAACGCGTGCACTCCGCCCGGCCGCCGGGACAGGGGCACGAAGGTCATCCCGAATCGCCTGATCGGTTTGAGGTGGATCCGGGGGTCCCCGGTTCGCGGGGCGCCTACGAGGTCGTCCAATGGAACGTCATAGATGCGGGCCAGCGGCAGCAGCAATTCCAGGCTCGGCCGGCGTTGTCCGCTCTCCAACCGGGACAGGGTGCTCTCCGATACGCCGGTCGTTTCCGCCAGGGCGGCGAGGGTGATTCCGCGCTCGCGACGCAGCGCCCGAAGGCGCGGTCCCACCAGGTCCAGTACTTCGTCGTCCGTCTTTCGGTCCATCGGACCATCTTGCGGTAACCGCAAGTTTTCGTGCCGATCCCAGGGGGCCCGGCAAGGCTGAGTGCACCCCGACACAAGGAGACTTGATGAGCACCGACGAAGCGATCGCGTTCTGGGACGGCGTCCACTCGGCGCGACCGGTGAACGCCGGCCCCCAGCCGAATGCGCGCCTCACCGAGACGGTGACGGGCCTGCCGCACGGCGACGCCTTGGACCTCGGCTGTGGCGACGGCGGCGACGCACTGTGGCTCGCCCGGCTGGGGTGGCGGGTCACGGCCGCCGACATTTCGGCCGTGGCGCTCGAACGGCTCGCCGCCCTCGCCCGCTCACACGACCTCGCCGACCGCGTCACCACGGTGCGGGCGGACTTGCATACGTCCTTTCCCCAGGGCGCATTCGACTTGATCTGCGCGCATTACCTGCACAGCCCATGCGACCTGGACCGGGCCGCCGTCCTGCGGGCGGCGGCGCACGCGCTGCGCCCGGCTGGGCGGCTGCTGGTCGTCGACCACGGCTCGGCCGCGCCGTGGTCGTGGAACCAGGACCCGGACATCCACTACCCGACCCCGCGGGAGGTCGCCGCGAGCCTCGGCCTGGCCCCGCGGACCTGGACGGTCGAACGGGCCGACACACCCAGCCGGATCGCGACCGGGCCCGACGGCCGCACCGCCGAGGTCACCGATCACGTCCTCGTCGTCCGCCGCATCGCCTGACACCTTGACCGCACTGATCGCACTGACCGCCTTGGCCGCCTTCACGCAAGGAGAGCCCGTTGCCCAGCGCCAGGCGTCGCGACCGCCGCCGCGACACGCCGCCGCCCCGGACCGGAAGCAACGAGAGTGAAGTCCTGCGCGGATTCCTCGACTACCTGCGGATGTCGGTCGCCGCGAAAGTGGAGGGCGCCTCCGAGCCGCAGGCGCGAACAGCCATGGTGTCCTCGGGCACGAACCTGCTCGGTCTGCTCAACCACCTGACGTACGTGGAGCGTTCGACGTTCCTCGGCGACGACATAACCGACTGGCAAGCGACGTTCCACGCCGCGCCGACGGACAGCGTGGCCTAGGTCGTCGCCCGCTACCGCACCACGGTCGGACACGCGAACGCCGTCCTCGACGGGCACACCGATCTCGGCGCACCGGTCCCCCGGCCGCGCCCGGGCCGCGCAACTCACAGCATGCGCTGGGCACTTGCCCACATGATCGAGGAAACCGGCCGACACGCGGGGCACGCGGACATCCTCCGCGAACTCATCGACGGCCGTACCGGCCGCTGACCCCACCTCGAACCGGCTGACGTGTCACCCCGTGCCACTCTTCTTCGGAGGTGGCCCAGGGCGTGGGCGGGAGGACTGGCCTGCGGTGCCGAGGTGCCGAGGTGCCGGGGCCGTCTTCAGTGATCCCGGCGGGCCGTACCTTCGACTGGACCCGTCCGGCTCAGTGATCCCGGCGGTGCCGTACCTTCGACCGGGACCGCCCGGCCATCACGGGGATCGCCCAGGAGGCACCCCGACGACAGCCGGGCGGTCCCTCAGCCCTCAGCCCTCAGCCCTCAGCCCTCAGCCCTCAGTCCTCAGTCCTCAGCCTTCAGCCGCGCGTTACGGCCATGCCACCCTCCCCCGCTCCGATGATCACGGTTCTCACGCCCTGGGGTGAACCAGCCCGCTCTCGGCTGGACTTGAACTCCAGTCACTCGCTACGAAGAGCACTTCACGTGCGAGATCTCCGGAGGGTGCTGATGCGCGCAGGGGCCAAGACGATGACCGCGGGGATCCCCGAACCGACCGCTCAGGCCGCCCGGCCGGCGCGGGCCGTGGCGGTCCCGGCAGTGGTGCCGACAGCGGTGCCGACAGCGGTGCCGTCCATGGATGTCGAGCCGTACGGAAGCGACCCGGCTGCGCTCGCAAGCCGTCGGCAGTCTTCAGTGGCGGCAGTGGCAGCGAATCCCTGGGCGGGCTGGCGCAAACAGAAGTACCGCTTGCACGGCTGCACCCCACACGTGGCCCGGCATTACGTCACGGGGAAGCGCTCCGGTATGGATGGGCAGATCGACCACCGCCCGGCCTCCCCCGCCCTGGCACTGCGTCATTCGAGCGGCGCCTGATGCGCCGTCCTGGTTGGCTCCTTGCTGCTTGTGGTGTGCTGCTCGCTTCGGGCTGTGTCACCGTGCCCCACAAGTCCGCATCGCACGAGCACACCTTCGCACCCGACGGTGGCCGTTTGACGTCCGTCACCTCCGGAACGGCCTGGCCCGACCCGGTCCAGCCACACGCACGCGAAGCTCTGGCGCCCGCGTACGTGCCCTCGTCCGACGCCTCATCCGACGCCTCATCGGGCAGCGGCGCAGGAACAATCGAGGAGCAACCGGCCCCTGCCCGCCCGCGACCGGGAGCCGCGCCGGCCCGTCAGCACGCCAGAAACCGCGCGACCTCCCAAGGCTCCGAGCCCTCGCCCCCACTCCATCGTCACCGACCCCGCTCCAAGCCTGCTTACGACGCCGGCGCCCTATGCTCCTGGGCCCAAGGAACCGGTTTCGACCCTTCGGTCGTGCGCGCCTGCCGTGAACACCTGAGCCACTGACACAGCCTCGGAGCGACGGCCGCCTCGGGTGCCGTTCTGGTTGACGGTCAAACGCACACTGATGCGGTCGACGGTCGTCAAGTCGCGCTCAGGAACGTGGATCAGCGGGTCCGCGGTGGGCGGCCGAGGCCCTGCCGCGTACGGTCAGTTCCACCAGAACGACCAGCACTGCTCCATGAGCATTTCGTCCGCATAATCGATCAGGCTCTCGGTGCCCCGGATGACCATGCCGGGGCAGAACGCGATGTGCTCCGCCGCCACCGGCAACGCATCGTCCACATCGTCCAGCCGCACCGTCATGCTCAACCGCAGGCCATCGAGGCCGACTTCGACGAGTCGGGCCCCGTACCGCTGCTCCCAGCTGCGCAGGACGGCGGAGATCGCCCCGGTGTCCGCGTGGCTGCTCGCTCCGGTCCATCCGCACGCGCTCAGCGCATCGGCTCCGCTGTCCGCGCGGACGAGTCCGATCCGCAGGTCCGGGTCGTTTCGCAGCAGCCAGCCTGCCACGGCAGCCGCAGCCGCAGCCGCAGCCGGATCATCTTCCGCCGCCGGATCGTCTTCCGCCGCCGGGCACGGCGAAGAGGCCAGGCCCGGCCAATCCTGGCCGTATGGCTCCAGCATCTGGAGGCGTTGCGCCGCCGCCTGCGACTCATCGGGGCGGGCCACGGCCGGCGAGTTCCACAGGGCCCGCAGGACGGCGGCAGGATCGTCCGGGTCCGGCGAGGAGACCCGGCCCGGGTTGAGCTCGCCTGTGGCCCAGGGCCGGAAGTCCGGGTCACCCACCGGATGCGTCAGCAGCAGTGGCCACAGCCCCGACTCGGGGTGCTCCCGCTGTAGTTCCTCCCAAAGCCCGACCGGCGCCGGTCCGTCGCTCAACCACAAGACCGGGGCGTGGCCCTCGGCTCCGGCCGGGACGATCAGCCTGCCCGGCGGGAGCGGGGCGGACAGCGAATACCGTTCGGCGGCCCCGTCGGGGAACAGGTCACGGAGGACGGGCGGCAGCGGCGCACGATCAATCATGCCCCCACGGTAGAGGCAGGCACCGACACTGCCCGCACGCCACCGACCAGGCATGGCAGCCTCGCGAATGGCTCGTCACCCACCACCCGGTGGATTCGTTCCAACCCCCCGGGCATCCCAACTGCCGTGCACGGCGCAGCAGTTATCCGCGCCCGCGGGGGACGTCCCCTGCCAGGGCCGCCACGTCGAGGACCCGGTACGCGGAACAACACAGACCTGCCGATGGGCGGTGCGCCGTGCCTCGGCCGGGGCGCCGTGCTCGGCCGGGGCAGACGAATGGGGCTCGGCCGGTAGTCCCGGCTGAGCCCCATCATCGTTCCCTCGCGGGTCAGTGCTTGAAGACGTCCTTGATCTTTTCCTTGGCCTGGCGGGCGTCGCCCTTGGCCTGCTCGGCGCGGCCCTCGGCCTCAAGGCGCTCGTTGCCGACCGTCCGGCCGGCCGTCTCCTTGACCTTGCCCTTGGCCTGCTCGACCTTCGACTGAGTCTTTTCATCACCCGACACAACGATCACTCCCAGAAATCCGTGGCACACCGTTGACATACATACTCCTGGCCACATTCGCCGGGTCTAAACCAGGAGGGACCACTGCGCATCACATGCCTTTCAGACAACGTCGGCGCACCGCATATCGCCTCCCTGTCGCAGTCCGAAAACGCGACACTTGTCGTTTCAAGCGTGTAGCGATCGAGCTCCGGGGCACACGACGGACTGGAGGTTGATAGCTATGGTTCCCCTGCTTCTTGTTCTCTTGCTCGCCCTCATCCTGTTCGGTGCGGGCTTCGCTCTGCAGGCTCTGTGGTGGATCGCCATCGTGGTCCTCGTCCTGTGGCTCGTCGGGTTCGTCGCCCGTCCTCGCGGCGGCAGCGCCCGCTGGTATCGCTGGTAGCCGAACGCGGCCGACACGGCGAGAAAGAACCCTGCCGAAAGGGGCCGGGCCCGACCATCTGTCGGGTCCGGCCCCTTTCTCATGCCATCTGTGTGGTTGCCACCTGTGTGGTTGCGGTTGCCACCTGTGTGGTTTGTGGCGGGCCACGTCTGGCCAAGCGACAAGCGCGCCTACATCACATTCCGCTTTCCCGAAGATAAAGGTACGCGGTCGCGCGAAACCTTCCTCAGCGTCGGGGGCGTAGGGGAAAACACGTCAGGCCGGAGAGAAGGAGTTCCGGCCAGCCTGGACGGGAAAAATTGTTGTCGGCCCGCGCGTCGGGGAAACGACGGGGAGGTTTCAGCTCCGCCGCGCGGGACGTGACGCTTCCGGCCCGCAAAGTGTGCGCCGGGCAGTTCAGGCGGCGGCAGCTTCTTCCTCGGCAGTGGTGGCGAGCATGCCTCTCCGCAGCTTGGCAACGGTGGCTGCCAGCAGGCGGGAGACCTGCATCTGGGAAACACCCAGCTCGGCGCCGATCTCGCTCTGCGTCAGTTCGGCGCCGAAGCGCAGCTGGAGCAGCCGGCGTTCGCGGTCGGAGAGCCCGGCCAGCAGCGGAGCCAGGGTGTGGAAGTCCTCGACCAGTTCCATCGCGGGGTCCTCGGCCCCGATGAAGTCCGCCAGCGCGGCCTCGCCGTCTTGGGTGTCGCTGGTGAGCGCGGCGTCCAGGGAGGAGGAGTTGTAGCCGTTGGCCGCCAGTTGTGCCTCCACGACCTCGCCCACACTGAGGCCCATCAGCGCTGCCAATTCCTGCACGGTGGGCGAGCGGTCCAGGCGGTTTTCGAGTTCTTCACGGGCGCGGATCAAGTCGCTGCGGCGCTCTTGAAGGCGCCGCGGTACATGCACGGCCCAGGTGGCGTCGCGGAAGAACCGCTTCATTTCCCCCACGATGTACGGCACGGCGAACGTGGCGAACTCCGTCTCGCGGGACAGCTCGAACCGGTCGATCGCCTTGATCAGGCCGATCATGCCGACCTGGATCACGTCCTCCATCTCGTCCGCGAACTGACGGAAACGGCGGCCGGCGAACCGCACGAGCGACATGTTCATCTCGATCAGCGTGTTCCGTGCGTACTGGTACTCCTCCGTGCCCTCCTCCAGCACCGCCAGGCGCTCGAAGAACTGCCGGGAGAGCTCCCGCGCGTCGGCGGGCGTCACCCGAGCGGGCGCCTCGACCACCGGCAGTCCCCGCACCGCGGCCGCGCTCTCCGATCGTCCCGTTCGCGCGCGGACGGCGCTGTCGGGTCGCCCGCCCCTCGTTCCGGTCGTTACGGCCGTCACAGCCACTCCCCTCTCCGTCCTCGAACGTGGCGGCCCATCCGCCCCTGCCGCGCCCGCGCCCGAGCCCGAGCCCGGTCGGGCGATGCCTCTCCGTGTCGGACCAGTGCAGCACAGCAAGCCACACGCCCGGCCGACCGATCCATCGCGCAGTCAGAGTCAACCGTCCAGTCGACCGACCGCTACAAAATCTATCACGGCGGCAATAGGTAATAGCTTGTTGCGGTCTCATTGTTTCTCTCGCGGCTGGGATGCCCGGCGAGGGCGTCAGAGCCGATGACCAGGCAGGTCTACACGCCACGGAAAAGCGGGTGCGGCGCGTCTCCGGCGGGCCACCGCCCCCGGGCGTTGCGCGTGTGGTGCGCGGCGGCCCCCACAGGGTGGCGTTACTTTGCGTTCCATGACGATGGATACGGAACACAACGGGAACGAATCGGCCGATGCCCAAGAGGCCCGCCGTGCGCTCGACGACTATGTGCGCCGTACGTCCGCGCGCACGCGGCAGGACGAAGGAGCCGGACCCCTCGGCGTCACGGAACCGGGATCCGTCGGTGTCACGGAACCTGCACCAGGTGGGCTTTCACCTGCGGGCGGCCGGGTCGACGACCACGTGGCGGAGAGCGTGGCGCGCGAGGCGTGGGACGCGGTGCAGGACGCCACTCCTGCACCACCCGACCCCGAGGCCGGCCCGGCGGAAAAGACCGACCTGTCCCCGGAACGCGCGGAACTCCACCGCCGGGCGGTTGCCATCGCGCGCGGGTTGCGGGAACTCGGCTACCACCTCGACGAGACCCTGCTGCCGGGCCCGGACATGGCCGCGGGGTGACGTAGCGCGCCGGGCTCGCGGGCCGGCGCGGAGGGCCGCCGGTCGTCACCCGCCGCATCGACGGGACCGCCCGCTGCACTCGGAGCCCTCTAATCCCGCTCGGAGGGCGGCGAGGTCCGTCGAAGGTGAACGCCAACGCGAGCGGCGCCGCCGCCGCGCCATCGTCGGACGGCAGCGGGCGACGCCATACGGGCGGCCGCCCCCCTGAGACGCGGATGATCCCGGGCTGCGGTCAGGTCGCGCAGGGGGTGAGACTGGCTGAGTGGCGGACAACGAGCGCGAGACCGAGCAGCGTCTCGAACGAACCATCCTTGAGCTCCTTGAATCCCGGAGCCCCGACGCCTCGATCTGTCCCTCCGACGCCGCTCGCGCGGTGTACGAAGGGGATGACGACGGCTGGCGCGCGCTCATGGAGCCGGCTCGCCGCGCGGCGCGGAGGCTGGTGTCCGACGGCCGGGTGGAGATCACCCAGTCCGGCCGCCCGATCGATCCGACGGCGGTACGTGGGCCGATCCGTATCCGCCTGGTCCGTCATGCCCGCTGAGCACGTTGCGGCGGAAGTCCGTCCGAGCGCCGAGCGGGGTGGACCACCGACCCCCGCTGAGCACGTTGCGGCGGAAGTCCGTCCGAGCGCCGAGTGAGGTGGGCCGCCGACCCCCGTTGAGCACGTTGCGGCAGAGGTCCGTCCGGGGGCCAAGCAGGGTGGAGTGGACCGCGGTCCCCCGCTGAGCACATTGCGGCAGAGGTCCGTCCGAGCGCCGAGCGGGGTGGAGTGGACCGCCGGCCCGCGACCCGCTCCATCCGCAGCGTCCCCGGTCACACGGAGCGCGCCGAGCGGCAGTGGACCGGCGGCCTGCGCCTGCCCTCTCCGCGGCGCCCAGCGTCCCCGGTCGGAGGTGGCGCTGCGCGGCGGTCGACCTGCGCCCCGGGCCCCGCCCGCTACCCGCACGGCCCCCGCCCTGACCTGCTCGTACCGTCTTCGCTGCTCCGGCCCCCGCCAGGGACGCCTGACGGCCGTGGAGTTGCCGGGCGGCGGCGCCCGATCCAGGACAGCAGGACGAGCGAGCACAGCGCGGCGGACGCGCACCATGTCGAGATGTACTCCTGCCGCCACAGCGTGAACGACATCGCGGCCGCGACGCCCACCAGGACACCGAACAGGACAAGGCCCCGGTCGCCGGACAGGAGCAGGGAGCCGATGGTGGCGAAGAGGTAGCCGAGTACGATCAGTTCGGGGTGCGGCAGTCCGAGCGAGTACCCCATGGTGTGCCCACGGATCTCGGCCGTCACGGTGCGGGTCGCCAGCGCATGGGCGAGCGCGGCACCGGTCGCGGCCCCCACGGCCAGCGGGACGAGCAGACGGCGCCGGGCGCTGGGTGGTGCGGCGCAGAGCACGGCCGCCGGCACCCACACGGCCAGCAGGGGGAGGGCGATGACGGCCCACGCGAGGGTGGCGGGCCCGGCGCCGCCCTCGCTGTACCAGACGGCCGCCTCGATGATCTGGTGGGCCCCGAGCAGCAGAGGCAGCGCGGCCAGTGGCACGTCGAAGGGGCGCCGAGCCGCCGAGATCACCGAAGCGAGCCCTACGGCTGCGATGCCCACACCGGCGGAGAGATCGGCCGTCGCACTCCAGCACATGGCGCAAACGCTACGACGGCATGGGTGAAGCAGCGCGACGGGCGACCCGGAAGGGGCCGAACCTGCCGCGGGAGCGGGGCGAACGGCGATGCTCACGCGCGCGAAGGGCGTCGTGCGCAGCGCTACGGCGGCTGACCTGCTGTCAGTCCACTGCCGACCGGAAAGGCAACGGTCGGCTTTGTTTTTGATGAAGGATAAGCAAAGGCTAAGGTGATCGAACAAACACCCGGGTACGTCCCGGACTTCGGCCATTTCTGAGAGTGAACACCTATATGAGCGAGCAGTACCCCAACCCGTACGGAACTCCGCAGGCCGCCGGGCTGCCGCCTGCCCCGACTCCGTACGGCTACGACCCTTACGGCCGCCCGTACTCGGAAAAGTCGAAGATCGTAGCGGGTGTACTCCAGCTCTTCCTCGGCAGCTTCGGCATCGGCCGCTTCTACACCGGGCACACCGGCATGGCCCTGGCGCAGCTCTTCACCTGCGGTGGTCTCGGTGTCTGGGCGCTGATCGACGGAATCCTCTTCCTGGTCAGCGACAAGACGGACTCGGACGGTCGCGTGCTGCGTGGCTGAACGGCCTCTGCGTCGAGCGGCGCCCAGGGATCTGTTCCCTGGGCGCCGTTCGCCTGTGCCGTCGGCACTGGCGCCGGTCGTTCTCACCGCTGCCGCCGCGGCCGGCCTCGTCTACCTCTACGGCCACTCCCCGTACGACTCCGCGCAGCTGCTGCCGCGCTGCCCGTTCCACTGGGTCACCGGCCTCAACTGCCCTGCGTGTGGCGGCACTCGGATGACGTATGCGCTCCTGCACGGCGACGTGGCCGCGGCACTCCGCGCGAATCCTGCTCTCTGCGCCGCCCTTCCCTACGGCGCGTACGCATACGGCCGGTGGGCCGTGGCGCGCCTGCGCGGACACCTCCATCGACACCCGCTCGGCCCGCGTGGGGTCCGCCTGGTCCTGGGCACGGCGGTCCTCTGGACGGTGGTCCGTAACGTGCTGGGCCGCTGATCCCGGGGAGCGACGGTCTGAGGCCGGGGAGCGACGGTCTGAGGGGCGAACGCACGGCGGCCCCGCGCATCCCCGGGGGGAGGGGGATGGCGGGGCACGCAAGTCCGGGTCAAGGAGGGGGGGTTCCCGACCGCGCGGACCGTGAACTGCTTGTGCCCCCGCTCGCTCACCTCATGCGTGTGAGCTGCGCAACACCGCGCACGACCGTCGGCGCCGACACGCTGAGGCCTTCCGCGGGTCTCAGCGCAGCCACTGGTCCTGGTCGGCGGGGCGGTACAGCGTGACCGCCTGGGGCAGCTTGTCGAGCACCAGGTGCCGGTATGTGGCGTCGGTGACTTCGCCGTCGTAGGCGAAGTGCGGTTCGCCTTCCAGGACTTCGAGTTCCAGCCGGCGCACCTGGGCGGTCGTGAGCACCCGGGAACTGTGCAGGGTGCCGGTCAGGACCGCGAGCAGCAGCCGGGTGCGGGCCAGCGGGGTGCCGGCTTCCACGGCGCGCACGTCGAGCAGTCCGTCGTCGAGCTGGGTGCGGTACGTGGGCGCGAAGCCGGCGGGGTGGTAGATCCCGTTGCCCGCGAAGAGCAGCCAGATGCGACGGTGCCGGCCGTTGATGACGACCGAGAGCGGGCTGCCGGTGGCGAGGACCTTGGCCAGGCCCACGAGCAGCGCGGGCCACTTCCCGATGCGCTTCTCCAGGCGCTCCCTGGCGTGGACGAGCTCCGAGTACACGCCGATGCTGAACGTGTTGAGGAAGAGCTGTTGTTCGTCACCGCTCGGGAACGTGTCGGTGGCATGGTCCTGCGCATCCGTCTGCGCAGCCGTCTGCGTGCCCGCCTCGGGGGGCATGCCGGGGCGCGCCGGGGACGATGCGCGGCCCACGTCGGCGGTGACCGCGTCGCCTGCCCGGATCGCACGGGCGACATCGTCCATGGTCTGGTTTCCGAGGTCGGCGGCGAAGTGGTTGAAGGTGCCACCGGGGAAGACGGCGAGGGGCACGTGATGGCGGGCGGCCGTCGCGCTGCCCGCGTTGACGGTGCCGTCGCCGCCGTACACGCCGAGCGCGCCGCCTTCCGCGACGGCTCGCACGGCTGCCTGGTCGAGCAGGGCCAGCAGGTCGTCACCCGGTTCGAAGACCGTGATCACGGCTTCGGGAAGCAGTGCGCGCAGGGTCTCGACGGTGTCCTTGGACCAGGCGATCCCCGAGGACGGGTTGACCACCAGTTGCAGGCCCTTGCCCTCCTTGAGCGCGGGGGCCGGCCGGCGCGGAGGTGCGGCGGCGGCCGCAGCCTCCGGCTTCACCGGCCACCACCGGCACGTGAGGAGGGCGGCTCCCACTCCGACGAGCGCTCCGGCGGCCGCACGGCGCCGGTGGTCGAGGCCGCCCCGCGCGCGGACGTAGGCGAGACCTGTGGCGAACGGCAGCGCGGCCAGGCCGTAACGCGGGGACTCCAGGACGACGCCCGACGCGAAGGCGGCGGCCGACGCCATCGTGCTGGAGGGCAGGGAAGCGGTGCTCGGGCGGGGGAAGAGTTGGGGGAGCGCGTCCAGGACGGGCCGGGAACTGCGGGCCGCCGGTTTCGCCAAGGCGTGGTTGATCGCCGCGACGATTGCCACGGAGCCGATGCCGCGCAGCGCGGCCCGGCGTGCGCTGCGGCCGCCCGACGCTCCCAGTACGGCGGCGGCACCCAGCCACACGGCGTCGTGCTCGGCGGCCACGCGCATCAGGCGGGCAACGGTGCCTTTCCGTCCGGGACTTGTCGCGCCGAGGGCGTCGGCCGCACGGTGGGCAAGTCCTGCTGCACCCTGCGGTCCGAGCGTGCTCCGCAGCCGTCCACGTCGCTTCATGCGCTGGTCACACCTCTGCACCTAGGGATTGGCCACGTGGGGCGGGGCCGGGCCACGTCACGCCTCCACCCTACCGGGGGCGGCGATGACACTCTTCAGTGCGGCGAGCCCGGTGGCCGAAGCCCGGCGGTCTCCCTCCGGCCCGGTGGTCGAAGCCCGGCGGCCTTCCTGCGGCATGGCTTCGACGGCCAGGGTCGGGGCCGCCCGGCGGGTGATCCGCGCCCCGGCACGAGACGGGCACGGCATGCACCGCTGTCACCCCGGCCGTTCGGACAACGGGCGGGCCACGGCTTGCGGGGCCTGTGCAGACGGCGGCACGACACGGGCCCCGGTCGTCGAGGCGGCGGCCGGAGGTGCGGCGGCCTGCGGGGCGGCGGTCGTTGAGGCGGTGGCCCGCGGGGCGGCGGCCTGCGGGGGCGGTTCCTCGTAGCGCGCCGCCAGGGTCCGTACCGTCCGCGCGATGCGGTCGCGGAGTTCGGCCGGCTCCAGGACCTCGATGTCGGTGCCCAGCCGCAGAAACTCCTGGTGGGCGTGGGTGACCGATTCGATGGGCACCCGCGCCCGCGTCCATCCGCCGTCATCCGCGGGGGTCACACCCAGTCGACGGGCCCCTTCGGCAGTCACCCGCACCAGGGCCTCGCCGGTGTGGAGCCCGGCCCGGAAGTCCGCCACGGACGCGTCCCAGTGGCGGGCCAGATCGAATGCGTCCGGAATGGCGAACTCCTCGTCCAGGGGCCGGAGTTCATCGATCTGGTCGACCCGGTAGGTGCGGATGCCCGAGGGGCCCGCCGCGACCAGGTACCAGCGCCCGGCCTTGAGTACGAGTCCGTAGGGCTCCACCCGCCGCTCGATCTCCTCCGGCGCCCGCCAGCGCCGATAGCGCAGGACCACCGCGTGCCGTGCCCACACGGCGGCGGCGACCCCGGACAGATGCGGCGTGTCGTCGCCATCGCCGTACCAGCCCGGGGCGTCGAGCAGGAAGCGTCGCTGGATCAGCCCGGCGTGCTCGCGCAGTTCGGCCGGAAGCGCGGCCCGCAGCTTCAACTGGGCGGTCGCCAGCGCCTCCCCGAGGCCCAGTTCGGCGGCGGTGGAGGGCAGCGCCGCCAGGAAGGCGGCCTGCGCCTCCTGGGCGGTGAGGCCCGTCAAGCGGGTCCGGTACCCGTCGACCAGCCGGTAGCCGCCCGCGTGCCCGGCGTCGCCGTACAGCGGGATACCGGCGGTGCTCAGCGCCTCGACGTCCCGGTAGACCGTACGGACGGACACCTCCAGTTCCGTGGCCAGCTGCTGGGCCGTCATACGACCGCGGTTCTGGAGCAGCAGGAGCAGGGTGACCAGTCGGCTCGCGCGCATGCCGAGGAGTATTCACTGACATGAGGTGTCAGTGAAGGGCTCCTAACCTGCGGCGCATGAACGACTTCGACTTCCTGCACGGTTCCTGGGACGTGACCAACCGCCGCCTGACCACACCACTGGGCCCGGGGCCCGAGACGTGGGTGGAGTTCCCCGGGCATTCGGTGATCCGGTCGCTGTTCGGGGGCGCCGGAAACATTGACGAGATCACCTTCCCCACCCTGGGGCGCCAGGGCGTGACCCTGCGGCTGTTCGACCGCGACACCGAGCAGTGGTCGATCCACTGGTCGGACAGCCGCACCGGTCGCCTCGACCCGCCGGTCGTAGGCGGTTTCACGGGCGACCGGGGCGACTTCTACGGCGAGGACACCTATGACGGCCGCCCGGTCCGGGTGCACTTCACCTGGTATCGCATCGGGCCGGACGCGGCCCGCTGGGAGCAGGAGTTCTCCGCCGACGAAGGCCTCACCTGGGAGCTCAACTGGACGATGGACTTGACCCGCACCGGTGGTCCCTGCGCATGAGCGTCGTCGACATGAGCATCGTCGAACTGCGGCAGTACACTCTGCGCCCCGGCGCCCGGGAGACCCTGATCGACCTGTTCGAGCGCGAGTTCGTGGCGGGCCAGGAGGCGGTCGGGATCCGGGTGGGAGGGCGTTTTCGTGATCTCGACGACCCCGACCGGTTCGTCTGGATCCGTTCGTTCCCCGACATGACGCGGCGCCGCCGTGCTCTGGAGGCGTTCTACACCGGTCCGCTCTGGCGTGAGCACCGTGACGCCGCCAACGCCACCATGGTCGACAGCGATGACGTCCTGCTGCTGCGCGGGCCGGGCTTCGACGCGGCGCCGGGTGCCCGCGAGGTGCGGGCCACCGTCTGCCAGCCGTCCGACGCCGCGTCCTTCGCCGCGTATGCCGCCCGGCATCTCGGTCCGGGGCACGCGCTGCACCGCACCGAGCACGCCGAGAACGACTATCCCGCGCTGCCCGTCCGTACCGGTCAGGACGTCCGGGTCTGGTTCGGCGCGTCCCAGTCACCTCCGTGGCCGGTTCGCCGACTGCGACTGGGGCCCGTCACGCCTTGAGGGCGCGATCGCACGTGTGCCTGTCGGGAGGTGCCGGTTTCCCGCCGGGCAAGCCCGTGCAGATACGGGACCGCGGCAGCGGGAGGCGTAGGGGGGCCCAACTCGGGGACCCCTAGGGGGTGTCTGGTGGATCAGGGTCGGTCAGGGTGCGACGCCTGGTGCGGTGCATCGCAAGGCGCCGGAACGTCGTGATAGCGGAGCTATCGGGGCGTTTCGGCAACGCCGCGAGGTGCCGTGCCAGGCGCCGCACCCCCGGCCATGATCCACCAGACACCCCCTAGGCCTACTTCAGCTGCCCGAGGCCGCGGCAAAGACGCTCAGAACCACACGATGGAGGAGACCCTGACGGAGGCTTTCTTCGCTGCCGCGTCGGTGACCTTCACGGTCGCAGTGCGCGAGCGCCAGGCCGTGGGGCCCCGCTATGACGCCGGAGGCGGCGTCGATCGTCGGTCCGTCGGAGCGCGTGACGGGAAAGCCGGCGTCCGCAACCGCGTCCGGCTCACCGCCGTGCCGCCCCCGGCCGGGGTGGAATGGGCCCGGGTCAGTGCACCGGGAAGCCGAAGGAGTGCCCTTCCGCCTTGAGCCGGGGAAGCAGGCGGCGCAGCGCCGCCACGGTCTGACCGCGGTCGCCGCCCGCGTCGTGGAAGAGGACGGTGGGACCGCCGGGCAGTTCCCGCTCCACGGTGGCCACGATGGCGTCCGTGCCCGGTCGCTCGAAGTCCTTGCTGTCCACGTTCCAGCCGAGCGGGCGCATGCCCCGGGAGGCGGCGAGGTGGCGGCTGTAGGGCGTGAAGGCCCCGCCGGGCGCCCGGTAGTACATCGGCTGTACGCCGCCGGACGCCTTGGTGATCATGCTCTCCGCGTCGAGTATCTGCTGCGACTGGTAGGACTCGGGCGCCTTGTCCATGGTGGTGTTGTGCGAGACGGAGTGGTCACACAGCCGGTGGCCGGCGGCGACCACCTTCTTCACGAGGTCGGGATGGGCCTGCGCCTGCGTCCCCACCATGCAGAACGTGGCCTTCACGCCGTACTCCCGCAGCACGTCGAGTACTTGAGGAGTCCACACCGGGTCGGGACCGTCGTCGATGGTGATGTTGATGCCGTGGGGCCCCGCATCCGAGGAGTGGGCGATGGTCTCCTCGACGGGCTTGCTGTCACTGGCCACGGAGGCCGAAGCCTTGGGCGAGGGGGTGTCCGCGGTGCCGGCCTGCGCCGTCCACACCGAAGCGCCCGTGGCGAGCAGTGTCACCCCGACCGCCGCCCCGGTCACCTTGCCGTACCAGCCCCGCCCACCGCCGTGCCGCGCCATGTCCGCCTCTTTCACACTGTCCCGCACCGAACCCGGTCGCCGTCCGACCACCCCGCAGGACGAGTCACCCGGGCTGGGGGATGCCTCCGTTACCAATCGCGGACAATTTCGTGGGAGTCCGCGGACAACCAGGCCCGAACAGCGCGCTCCATCCGGCCACTTGGCTCGATCGCTCGCTGTCTCGCGCCGACGTCGCCGTACCTGTGGGGGCGTTGACGCAGGCAGACCAGCCCGCGTCGCCCGACACCCCCGAACTGCCACAGGGCCGGCCCCGCCTCCCCCAACCACGCAGCATCGGTTCGCGTGCTTCGACTGCTCGGTGGCAAGGTGCGGTCATGGATCAAGCAGAGGTACTGCTCATCGGTGGGCGCGCCGGCGTCGGCAAGACGACGGTGGGGTGGGAGGTCTCAACGCGTCTGCGTGCCGCGAGGGTTGCTCACTGCGTGATCGAGGGAGACATGATGGGCCAGGTCCATCCCGCTCCGGAGGGGGACCCTCGCCGCAGGATCGCCGAGCGCAATCTGACGGCGCTCTGGACGAATTACGCCGAACTCGGGTACCGCCGGCTCGTCTACACGCACACGGTGAGCGTTCTGGCCGAGAACGAGGGCATGTTCCGGCGCGCCATGGGTGCGGACATCAGGATCGTGCGCGTGGTGCTCACCGCGTCCGATGCCACGGCCCGCGAGCGGCTGACCGGTCGGGAACGAGGCTCGGAGCTGGAGCACGAGGTGGAGGGCAGCGCGCGCAAGGCGCGGATTCTGGATGAGCAGATGCCTGCGGACACGATGCGAGTGGTGACGGACGGGCGTGCCGTGGTCGACATAGCGCGTGAGGTGGTGGCCGCTACCGGCTGGCTGCCGGGCGCCACCGGGTAGGTTGCTCGCGGCGTCGTGCCGGGCCGCTACCGGATGGCTGCCGGGCGCTACCGGATCGGTTGCTCGCCGCGTCCTGTCGGGCCCGGAGGAGCTGAACGAGGCATGCGCTTACGCGCGCGACTGCCGAGGGCTGTGGTGGCTCGGGCATCCGGTAATCGTGGTAGTCGTGGTCAGGAGTGGTGGCCGGCGAGGATGACCGGCCCGGTGCCTGGGATCCAGGGCGGGGTCCTCCGGCTCGGATGCGGTGATGTCGGCTGTCGCCAGGTGGGCTTCCTCGCGTACCTGCGGGTCGGGGTGCTGAAGGTACGGTGCGATGACAGGGCGGGCCTGCGGGACGCCGTCGCTCTCCGGCCCCGTACGAGGTCTGATCCGTACGAGGTCTGCCCCGTACGAGGTCTGCCCCGTACGAGGTCTGACCCGGCCCTGCGGCCGCACGATGCCGGGGCGCCCATCCCGATGAGCCCGGCGTCAACGGCCGCAACAACTGGCTCAATTGTGGCGCTCTGTTCCACGGATATGCCATGAATGCCCGCATCCCGGGTAGGCGGCACGTGCTGGTCGGGTTCGTGCCTGTGGGCGCAGGGAACCGCGCACCTCCATATCCCGGGCACGTCCCGGCCAGCTTTCGTCCGCCGCGGAAAGTCCCGCGCCCCCGGGCTCCCAGCCGTTCCGGACCTGGGGGTTCCGTCGGCCGACCGTACCGCCGAGCCGATGCCCCAGCTGGCGGTATGTCCACGGGGCAACCCGCAGGCCGAGCCCCATGTCCCCTCGCGCCGTCCCGGTTGTTTCCCGAGCGGGCCGAGCGGGAACCGGCTGAACGGCCGCCCTCGGCAAGGGCCGCCGGGGGGCGCGGAAGGCGGTCGGCTCAGTCCTCCGCATGCCCGAGAACGTGCACGTGTTCGCGACCTGGAGGGAAAATGGCCGACATGGAGGTGAGCTGCGGGAACCGCCAAGGGATGTCGGGCCGACCGGGCCGACCGGTGCTCCGACCGGTGCTCCGACCGGTTGCGCGCGCCCTCGGCGAGACCGCGGGCGGTTCGTTCGCGAGCCCGGACGCCGCCGGGTGCTGCCCTCTGCCGACGGCGACCGCACCTGCGGCGGAAGCCCGTGCGGGGTGCGCCTCGGGAGGTGCCGGGCTGTGATGTGCGAACCCGACGACGGCACCGGGCGCCCCGAGGAAAGCGGCGAGAACCACGGGGTCGGCGCCGACCACGATGGCCGGGAGCACCAGGTCGACGCAGACCCCGGGGCAGGCGCAGACCCCGATGGTGGGGAACACGGAATCGGCGGAGAGTACGGCGTCGGCATCGGCGGAGAGCACGGCGTCGGCGCGGACCCCGATGGCGGCGACCACGGGGCCGACGGAGCGCATGGTGGCGAAGGGGAGCACGGCCCCGGCGAGGAGCTGTGGGACGACCGGGGCTCGTTCTCGGCATTGCTCGAAGACAGTGTCGAGGACCTGTACGAGAACGCCCCCTGCGGCTACGTGTCCACCCTGATGGACGGCCGGATCGCCAAGATCAATCGCACGCTGCTCGACTGGCTGGGCCACCGGCGCGAGGATCTCGTCGGCCGCAAGCGTTTCACCGACCTGCTCACCGTCGGCGGCAGGCTCTACCACGAGACCCACTTCGCCCCTCTGCTCCAGATGCAGGGCGAGGTCCGGGGCATCGCCCTGGAGCTGCGGGCCGCCGACGGCACACGTCTGCCGGTCCTGGTGACCTCCATCGTCAGGACGGGAAGCGACGGGCAACCCCTGCTGATCCGCACGACCGTGTTCGACGCGGCCGAGCGTCGCGCCTACGAGGCCGAGCTGTTGCGGGCCCGTCAGGAAGCAGAACATGAACGCGCAAGTCTGCAGCGCCTGGCCACGACGCTGCAACGGACCCTGCTGCCGCCCGCCCTGGTGGACGTGCCGGGCCTGGACATCGCCGCGTACTACCACATCGCCTCTCCCGACCGGGTGGGAGGCGACTTCTACGACTTGTTTCCCCTCAGCTCCGGCACATGGGGCATGTTCCTGGGTGACGTGTGCGGCAAGGGCGCGGCCGCGGCAGCCGTCACATCGCTCGCTCGATACACGCTGCGCGCCGCGGCCGTCTACGACCCTGATCCGGCGGCCGTGCTCGGCAACCTCAACACCGTTCTCAACCACGAGTACAACGGCATCGACCCTCGGTTCTGCACCGTGATCTTCGGTCTGCTCACCCCCGACGGACACGACGGTTTCCACATCACTCTGGCGAGCGGCGGTCACCCGCCCGCGGTTCTGCTGCGCTGCGACGGCACCGCCGACTACCTGCCCACACCCGGCGGCCAGCTCATCGGCGTCCTGCCCGACGCCGACATCGCCACCACCACGGTCCGCCTGCGCCCCGGAGAGACCCTGTTGCTCTACACCGATGGGCTCACCGAAGCCCACGCGGCCCCGTCCGGCGCCCGCTACGGCGACGAAGCGCTCCTCGACCTCGCGCAATCCCTGGCCCCCACGACCGCCACCACCCTCATCGCGGCCCTCAGCGACCTGCTCGACAGCCTCGGCACCGGTGTCGACGACGACACCGCCCTCCTGGCCATCACCGCGCCCCTCGACGGCGCCCCCGAAAAGCACCCGGGACCGCTCTGACGTTCCCTGTCCGCACCGCCGTCAGTGGCCGGCCCCGTCCTCGAACCACCCGACGACCTCCACACCCGCCACGACCCGGCGCAGCCACTCCGCGTCCCTCCCGTCCGTCCGCCCCTGTCCGTCCGCCCCCGTGCGGGCCGGATCCTGGTCGTCGCCCCCGGTGGCGTCACCCTCCGCGACGCGGGAAACAAACGTGCGATTGTCGGTGGTGCGTGATATTCACTACGACACGAGGGAGTGACCTGGGGGGTCCGAACTCCCCGTTCGCACACAACAAGGGGTGGGGACATGGCGGTGCTCCGTGACTGGGGGCTCACGCTGGGGAAGTGGGCCGGACGGCCCATCGCACGCGTACAGCGGGACTCCGGCGATCCCGATGTGGAGCGGGTGCGGAAGGCGGCCGCGGCGGCGGACTGGCCGACGGTCCGGGACGTACTCGAAGCGCGGCCCGAGAGCGAGGACCGTACGGAGCTGGTGCGGGCGGTCGGCGACACGGCCGGAGTCGAGCGCTGGATCTCCGGGATCATCGAAGCGGAACCTGATGCGCCACTCCCCCGGCTCGTAGGGGGATTCCGCTACATCAGCTGGGGGTGGGAGGCGCGCACCCGCGCCATGGCCTCCCAGGTCTCCCGCGCCCAGTTCGAACTGTTCCACTCCCGGCTGCGCACTGCCGAGCAGTGGCTGTACGAGTCGGCGGAGCGCGAGCCGCTGTGGACCTCGCCCTGGCTCGGCCTTCAGATGACCGGCCGTGGCCTCCAGGTCGGCCCGGCCGTCGCACGGCGCAGGTTCGAGGCGGCCGTGCGGCGTGATCCGTACCATCTGGGCGCGCATCAGCAGCATGTGCAGCAGGTCTGCGACAAGTGGGGCGGATCGCACGAGGAGATGCACGCCTTCGCCCGCGAGTCCGCGCTGCGAGCTCCCGGCGGAACACTGCTCGGCCAACTCGTCGCCACGGCGCACATCGAGCACTGGATCGACCACGATCCGGGCTCGCGCGGTGCGTACATGCGCAGCGCCGCGACGACCGCCTCGCTGCGGGAAGCCGCCGATCACTCCTACCGTCACCCGGACTTCGTCCGTTCGGGAGGGTGGCTTGAGGTCGTCAACACCTTCGCCATGGCCTTTTCGCTGGCCAGTGATCACGTCGGCGCACGTGAGTGCTTCGAGGCCAGCGAGGGCCGGGTCACCGCATCGCCCTGGCACTACCTCGACGACGACCCCGCGGCGGCCTACCGGGAGCAGCGCAGGTCGGCACGGCGCTGACCCGGGCCGGCGGCGCACCGGCACGCCGGCGGGCCAGGACCCCGGCTGAACCGGGACGCCCACTCATACCCATACGACGCGATCCTGGGTACGTCCCGCTCCGCGAGCCTCGCGCCGCGCCCCGCACGCCAGGTGCCGGTGCCGCAGTGCACGGGCCTCAACGGCCGTGCCCAGAACGCCAGTTGCCCATCAGCCGACCTTCCGGCCAGTCGGCTCCCCGGCGGGACGCGTTCGGGACGACGGGCCCACCCGACGTCCCGGCCGTCGGACCGTCGGTCTCCCGCCGGACGCGTTCCACGCATCCAGCAGCCTCCCCGCCCCCGCGACCGTACCCCCGCCGGTGTTCTCGCCGCCCGGGGCGCCCCCGACGAAGGACTTCACCAGGTGCCCAACTCCGAGACAGCCCACACCTTCCAGGTCGATCTGCGCGGCCTTGTCGACCTGCTCTCCCACCACCTCTACTCAAGCCCGCGCGTCTACCTGCGCGAACTGCTGCAGAACGCGGTGGACGCCATCACCGCCCGGCAGCTGCTCGAACCCGGTTCGGCCGGCAGCATCACGGTACGTACCGGCGACACCCTCACCATCACGGACACCGGCATCGGACTGACTGAGGCCGACGTCCACCGTTTCCTCGCCACCATCGGCCGCAGCTCCAAACGCACCTCCGAAGGCGGCCTTGACGGCGCCGGACTCGACTCCGCGCGTGGGGAGTTCATCGGCCAGTTCGGCATCGGACTGCTCGCGTGCTTCGTCGTGGCGGACGAGATCACGGTGCTCAGCCGCACCGCTGCCGACCCTTCGGCGCCCGCCGTCGAATGGCGCGGCCACTCCGACGGCCGCTACACCATCCGGACTCTGCCCGCCTCCGCCGTGCCGGAGCCGGGCACCACGGTGCGGCTCGTGCCGCGCGCGGACACCGCGGAGTGGACGAGTCCGGCGCAGGTCGTCTCCCTGGCCCGGCACTACGGAGGTCTGCTGCGGCACGAGGTCACCGTCGTCGGACCGCGGGGTGAGACCCACAAGGTAAACGAGACACCGCCCTGGGTGCAGAGCCACCGCTCCCCGCTGGCCCGGCGCGAGGCATTCACCGCGTACGGTCGCGCCCTGTTCGACTTCACGCCGCTCGACACCATCGAGCTCGACCTCCCCGCGGCCGGCCTGCGAGGCGTCGCATATGTGCTGCCGACACCGGTGAGCCCGGCGCAGCGAGCGGGCCACCGGGTACATCTCAAAGGCATGCTGCTCACCGACCAGGCACCCGAACTCCTCCCGGAATGGGCGTTCTTCGTACGGTGCGTGGTCGACACCACCAGTCTGCGGCCGACCGCGTCCAGGGAGGCGCTGTACGAGGACGGCACACTGTCCGCGGTGCGGGACGCCCTGGGCGAGCGGATCCGCGACTGGCTCACCGGGCTCGCCGCCAGCGACCCGTCCCTGCTGCACCGCTTCATCGACACACACCACCTGGCTGTCAAGGCGCTGGCACGCTACGACGACGAACTGCTGCACATCGTGCTGCCGTGGCTGCCGTTCGAGACCACCGACGGCAATGTCACGCTGGAGGAGTTCGCGCGGACTCATCCGGCCCTGCTGGTGACCCGCAGCGTCGAGGAGTTCCGCCAGGTCGCCCCCATCGCGGCGGCCGCCGGTCTCGGCGTCGTCAACGGCGGTTACACCTACGACCGCGACCTCGTCCACCGGTTGCCGGAGGTCCGTCCGGGCACGGTCGTCACCGATCTCGACCCGGCCACCGTCACGGCCCACCTCGACGCCGTGGACCCGTCCGCCGAACTCCGCGCCGCGGCGTTCCTCGTCGTGGCCCGTGACACCATCGCCGCCCACGACTGCGATGTCGTGCTGCGCGACTTCCAGCCCGTCACCGCGCCCGCGCTGCTCCTGGACAACCGGGAGGCGCGCCACGAGCGGACCCGGTCGAGTCTCGCCGCCGAAAGCGACGGCCTGTGGGCCGACATCCTGGGCTCGCTGCGCCAGGAGTCCCCACGCGCCCAGCTGGTCCTGAACCACCTCAACCCGCTGGTCCGCCAGGCCGTCACGATCACCGAACGGGGCCTCGCGGTCACGACGGCGGAGGCTCTGTACGGCCAGGCCCTGCTGCTCAGCCGCCGCCCGCTGCGGGCGAGCGAGAGCGCCCTGCTCAACCGGGCCTTCATGGGCCTGCTCACCCACGCCATGCACCATCCCGGCACGGCGGCCCCCGGCTCCGAGCCTCGGAAGGAACTGTAGATGCTGGACACCCCCGAGGCCGTGGTCGAGGCCCTGCGCGAGAACAACGACCGCCCGCACGGCGGGCAACGCACCATCACCGCCGAGGAACTTGTCGAGGTGGCCGAGCCGTTCGAGGAACCCGGCGTCCTCGTCACGGCTCTCCTTGAGCTGATGGCGGCGTACGAGTTCACCGGGGAACACCGTAAGTCGCCCGTCGTCTTCGCTCGGCTGCTCAAGCTCTGGGACACCGCTCCCGAGGCCTTCAGCCCGTGGGAGACCCACCAGATCTTCTGGCGCTTCAAGTGGGTGACCACCTCCCTGTTGCAGGTGCCGGAGGTGCCGCTGGCCGCGGTCAACGGCTGGATCGACCAGATGCGCACGCGCTATGCGGCGGCCGATCACGGCATGCAGCCGGTGGCGGCCATGCGCTACCACGTGGCGACGCACACGGGCGTCGGCGTGCCGGAAGCCTACGAGCTGTGGGCCACCCGCCCGCGCACCGAGCTGAGCGACTGCGAGGCCTGCGAGACCCGGCACTTCGCCGTGCACCAGGTACTGGCGGGCGATGACGGCGGAGCCCTTGAGACCTGGCGTCCGGTTTTCGACGAGGGCATGCACTGCACCGAGGAACCGCAGATGAGCCAGGCACGCGCCCTGCTCCCGCTGCTGCGTACCGGGCGTGTCGACGAGGCCCGCTCCCATCACCTCACCGGTTACCGGCGGGTCCGCGGCAATCCCGGCATGCAGGACGAGGTCGGCCTGCACCTGGAGTTCTGCGCGCTGTCCCGCAATGAGGGCCGGGGCCTGGAAATCCTCGCGGAGAACCGGTCACTGTTCGAGGCGGCCGGCGCCCCGCTGGCCCACCTCAATTTCCTCACCGGCACACAGGTACTGCTCGCGCGTCTCGTGGCGGACGGTCACGCCGGCACCGCCGTGGCAGGACCGCCCGGCCGGAACTGGACCATGGGCGAACTCCTCACCCGGGTGCGCACCGAGGCGGACCGCCTCGCCGAGGCGTTCGACGCGCGCAACGGCACCACGACGGTGGGAGAGCACCGCAGGCTGCGCCTCGCGCAGCGCCCGCTGCTCGACGCACCGCTGCCGCTCGGGCTGCGTGCCTTCCTGCCGCGCTCCGCGGCGCCGGCCAACGCGGCAGCCGTCCAGGAGCCCGCCGCCGGGCTTGAGGTTCCCGAGGAGTTCACGGCTCTGGTTCGTGAGGCACGGCGTCTGGTGAGCGTGGGCCATCCTGGCGCCGCTCGGCTGTGGCTGCGCGTCGACCAACGGCTCACCGACGGCTCCGCCGCGCACGACGACCGGCTCGGCCCGGCGGACCTGCTGCGGGCCGAGCTCGCGGAACATCGGGCGTACGCGCTCTCGCGGGAGGACCGCGTCGCCGAAAGCATCAGTGAACTGGAGCGGGCGGCCACGCTGTTCGAGCAGCTGGGGATGGACTGGCACGCGCTCTCCGCTCGCACTCGGGTGCTCGCCTGGTCCACTGCCCTTGACGACGTCCCTGACGGCGGGGCTCCGCAGCACGGCGACGGCACGGGCCACGGCGCCGAGCGGTTGGCCGAGGAGACGATCCGGGCCGGTGTCGACGAAGCCCTGCGCGCTGCGGAACGCCTCAGGAACGAGGACCCGTTCACGGACGGCAGCCGCGGAGAAGGGCGAGAAGGAGGAGAAGGGGACGTCGCGCCCGCGGCCCACGGTGACGCGGAACGCGTCCGTGCGTACCTCTCGGTGCTGTACTCCTGCACCTTCGCCGCGTACCAGGACCTGCGCAGGCAGCTGCC
This sequence comes from Streptomyces sp. NPDC048416, assembly GCF_043200435.1. Taxonomy (NCBI): domain Bacteria; kingdom Bacillati; phylum Actinomycetota; class Actinomycetes; order Kitasatosporales; family Streptomycetaceae; genus Streptomyces; species Streptomyces sp. NPDC048416. The sequence goes on along the minus strand of NZ_JBICXU010000015.1, from coordinate 10,662 downwards.
CGATCCTGCCGGCTCCGCCGTGGAACGGTTCGAGGCCATCGCGCGGATTCTGCACACCGAGGCGGAACGCCTGTCCGTCCCTCATCAGGTCGCCGGCGCACGGCAGTTCGTCGCGGACCTGGCCGGCCGCAGGGGCGACACCGAGCGCGCCGTTGCGGAACTGCGCGCCTCACTGAAGGACGTGGAGGCCTCCGCCCAGCCCTGGCGCGCGATACGCCCGCGCGCCCTGCTCGCCCAGTTCCTCGTCTCCTTGGACGAACCGGCCGAGGCCAAGGAGCTGATGCACCAGGCGATGGCGGGCGCGGTCCGTTACGACGACACGCCTTTCGCGCTGGGTCCCGCGCACGCGCTGCTCGGCCGTGCCGCATCGCACCTCGGGGACTTCGCCGGAGCCGTACGCCACTTCTCGGAGGCGGCCGCCCGGTTCGACCAGGACGCCCAGCACGGCGAGGCCGCCGATGCGCGGCTCCAGCTCGCCGATGTCCTGGCCCGCGGCGGCCGGCAGGCCGATGCCGTCGCCGTACTCGAATCCGTCCTCGGCGACGAAGCGGCCTCCTGCGTCGACGAACGGCTGCTCGCCCAGACCCGGTTGCTGCTGGCGCGCGGGTTGCGCGAGCTGGAGGAATTCCTTCCCTCGGCCGAGGAGTTCCTACGGCTCGCGGACACCGTCGCCGGGTGGGAGGACGAAAGCGCGCTCTACACCATGGTGGTGGCGGAGACCGCCACCGCGCTCGCGATGGCCGACCGCTGGGACGCGGCGGGCACGGTGTACGAGCGCGCCCTCGCCGCGCACGCCGAGGCGCCGAACCCGTCCGTGATCGCGCACATGATGTGCGAGTTCGCGCGGCTCGGCATGCTGTTCCACGGAGCCGACGCGCTGGACACGGCCCTGGACCACCTGTCCCGGGCCGAGGCGATGGTGACTCAAGTGCCGGATGACGAACCGGACTTCGAGCCGTGGGCACAATCCGGCGCCGTACACTACCGCCGTGCCCGGGTGCTCGCCGACGCGGAACAGTTCCCGAAGGCGCTGGCCGAGGCGGAGGCCGCCATCGCCCGTTACGAACAGGGCGGCGAGCACGGTGAAGTGCCGCGCGCGGAAGCCGAACGCGTCGCCGCGCTGATCGAGGGCAAGGGCCTCGGCCGCCGCAAGGAAGCCATCGGCCGCCTGTACACGGCGGCGACACGTGCGCGCAAGGCGGACCTCACCGAGGCCGCCCAGAGCCTCGATGCCCTGCGCCGCGACTTCGAGAGACGGCAGGAAGGCTGAGCCCTGCCGGCCGGCCCCCGCCCGCACCCCGCGGGGGCCGGCCCTCGCCCCGGGGCGGGCCGCCGGGGCTCCCGCCCGTACGCCTTCCCGTGACGGGTCCCGCCGGGGCATCCATCCCTCAAGTTCATCCTGGAGGTCGACCAGTGGGTCGTCGAAAACCTGGCCCAAAGCCCCGCGGGGGGCTCAAACACGCCTTGATCGATGTGGCCCCGTTACGCTCGTCCCCAGCGTTCCGGCGGCTGTGGACGGGCCAGACGCTGTCCGGCTTCGGCAGTCAGATGACACTCGTCGCCGTGATGTTCCAGATCTGGCAGACGACAAAGAGCACCGCCTGGACCGGCGCCGTCGGACTGGCACAGGCGATACCGCTCGTCGTCCTCGGACTCTTCGCCGGAGCACTCGTCGACCGGGTGGACCGCCGGGCGTTCTATCTGCTCACGACCAGCGGCCAAGCCGTGTGTTCGCTTCTTCTCGCGCTTCAGGCCGTCCTCGGACGGTTTCCCGGCGCCGGGGTGCTGGGACTGCTCGCGCTCCAGTCCTGCTTCGTCGCGGGCAGCGGTCCTGCCTCGCGGACTTTCCTTCCTCGCCTTCTGCCCGAGAATCAACTCGCCGCGGGCCTCGCGCTGGGACGCGTCTCCTTCCAGGGCGCCATGCTGATCGGTCCCGCGCTGGGCGGAATGACCGTGGGAATGCTGGGAGTTGGCGGCTGCTACCTGCTGGACGCCCTGACGTTCGTCGCCGCGCTGTACGGTGCGCTCGGCCTGCCGCGGATGAAGCCCGGCGCCGAACCCGCGCGGCCCGGCCTGCGCGGAGTGGTGGACGGTCTCGCCTTCTTGGGCCGCACTCCCGTCATTCGCGGGGCCCTGCTGACGGACCTGGCCGCCACCGTCCTTTCGATGCCCATCAGCCTGTTCCCCCTGGTCAACGCCGAACGATTTGGTGGTGACCCGCGCACGCTGGGGCTGTTCCTCACAGCCCTGGCCGTCGGCGGCGTCGCCGCGTCCGTCTTCTCCGGAACCTTCACCCGGCTTCCCCGCCCCGGCCTGGTCATGCTGGCCGGGTCCGCCACGTGGGGCGTGGCGTTGACCCTGTTCGGGCTGTCATCCGAGCCATGGGCCGGGTTGGCCTTCCTCGTCGTGGCCGGGGCCGCCGACACCGTCTCCGTCGTGTCCCGGAGCACCGTGATCCAGAAGCACACGCCGCACCAACTGCTGGGCCGCACGGGCGCCGTGGAACAGATGGTCGGCCAAGCGGGCCCCGATGTCGGCAACATGCGCGGCGGCCTCGTCGCGGACGCCACCTCGGGGACGGCGGCCCTCGTCAGTGGCGGTCTGCTGTGCCTCGCCGCCGTCGCCGTGGTGGGCGCCTGCACGGCGGACCTGCGCAGCCGTGCGGCGGGAGCGCCGGTGGACACCCGAGCAGAGAAGTGAGCCGCGGTGTCGTAGCGTACGGCGGCTCATCGGGTACGGGGCCCGGGAGCGTACGGCTAGGGGGTGTCTGGTGGATCAGGGTCGGTCAGGGTGCGGCGCCTGGTGCGGTGCATCGCAAGGCGCCGGAACGTCGTGATAGCGGAGCTATCGGGGCGTTTCGGCAACGCCGCGAGGTGCCGTGCCAGGCGCCGCACCCCCGGCCATGATCCACCAGACACCCCCTAGGTCCGGCGCCCCATGTGGGGCCTCGCCGTACTGCCTCCACGCCCGAGTCGCTTGTCCCGCGCGGCACCGGGCTGTCCGCGGGCGCGGCGACGGCGCATGTGGTGTGCCTGCCATTCAGAGGCTGCGGGCGGTGATGTCGCCGTACGCGGTGGTGGCGTTGATGTTCAGCTCCGCGGCCGCGCCCTCGGTGTTGTTCAGGGCGTTGTGGATGCGGCCGTGGGACGTGCCCGCGTCCAGGGTGGCGGAGGCGCCGTGGGCGGCGCCGACCGAGATCTTGCCGGATTCGGTGCGCAGGGTGAGGGTGCCGTGCAGGGCCTCGGCGATGTGGATGTCTCCCGCTGCCACCCTGATCTCGCTGTCCCCGGCCAGTCGGCCGACCGAGACGTCTCCGGCGTGGACGGTGAGGCGCAGGCTCGCGGCCTCGTCGATCTGAGCGGTGCCGTGGGCGCCGTCGAAGGTCACGTCGCCGAGCCGGCCGACGGTGCGGAACTCGGCGCTGCCCGCCGTGGCCTCGACGCGGGAGCCCGCGGGCAGGTGAAGGGTCACGTCGAGGGAGCCCGTGGCGCCGAAGTACTGGTTTTTCACCGGGGTCTCGATCCGCAGCACTCCGTCGGAGTGGACGACCGTGGTCTGTTCGGCGGCCTTCACGTCGCGGCTCTTGGCGGCGTCGGCGGCCTTCACCTCGACGGCGACGGGGGCCTGGTCGGCCGCGACGATCCGGACACGGCCGGCCGGGATGGCGAGGAAGGCGGTGACCGGGGTGGTGATGTCGAACTTCTGCATGGTGTGCTCCCGCGACTCGTTGTCTTCTGCGGCTCTGTTCGCCGCGTTGTGGTGATGAGAGTGCGCGGGGCGGGTTTCAGCGGGGCATCACCTCGGTTTCAACCGGCTTCAGTCGGCTTCAGTCGGTTTCAGTTGGCTCCAACCGGCTTCAGTCGGCTTCGGACGACGAGCGGGGCCGGGCGGCCAGGGCCTCTCGTTCGGAACAGGCCGGGCTCGGCTCGTGCGGGACGGCCGTCCGCCGATTGCGCCGCCCCCGCCTCACGCCGGTTGCGCCGCCCCGCCTCCTGGACGAAGAGCCGCCATCCACCAGCGGCGTGGTCAACTGCCCGGGAACGCAAGCCGGAGGGGCGCGGGTCAGTCGGATGTGCTTTCGGTGATGAGGGCGATCAGGCCGGCCGTTCCGTCGCAGGCCACGGCCTGTCGTTGACGTTCGGCCCCGGTGCCGTCTCGCAGCAGACGCTGGACCTGGGGAAGTACGTACTGGTCGTCGCCGCGGGCCGCCAGGGACGGGGCGATGTGGTGCAGGAGCATCGACACGGCTTCCGCTGCGGGCAGCGCGTTGCCCCGGGGGCCCAGGAGCGTACCGGTCAGGCCGTGGCGGGCCGCCTGCCACGTGGCCGCTCGCAGTTGCTCGGGCGGGGCCACCTGCTCCGCCTCCTTCGCCCGGTACGCGTCGATGGCGGTGGCGGCGAGGGCCCGTACGATGCCGGCGAACATGACGGCTTCGTCCACACCGAGCTGAACGTCCAGACAGCGCACTTCGACGGTCGGATACCGCTCGGACGGCCGTGCTCCCCAGTACAGCTGGCCCGTGTCCATGATCACCCCGCTGGCGATGAGAGCGGCGATGCGTCGCTCGTAGTCACCGAGGTCGGTGAAGTGCGGTGGGGGCCCGCCCACGGGCCAGCGGTTGAACACCATGGTGCGCCAGCTGGCGAATCCGGTGTCGTTGCCGTGCCACAGAGGCGAGTTCACGGACATGGCCGTCAGGGTGGGAAGCCAGGCCCGCATCCTGTTGAGCACGGCGACGGCGGTGTCGCGGTCCGGCACCCCCACATGGACGTGCATTCCGTTGATCAGTTGCTCGTCCACCAGCAGCCCGGCCCGTCGGTGCAATTCCCGGTAACGCGGATCGGCGGTGACCGGCACGTCGGGACCCGGGCTGTCCAACGGCGCCGCCGCCACCGTGGCCAGTCGGCACCCGTGCCGGCCGGCCGCCTCGCCCAGGGCGTGCCTCAACCGCAGGAGGTGGCCGCCCAGTTGGGTCAGGTCGGTGCACACCGGCGTCGCCGCCTCGACCTGCGCCTGGAGGAGTTCGGGCTGCACCTCCCCTTCGTCCGTGATCGCCTTCAGGCCCACCTCCTGGCGGACCTCCTCCGACAGGGGCACGGGCGTGCCGGTGACGGGATGGAGCAACAGGTACTCCTCCTCGACGCCGAGGCTGATCGCCTCGTTCAGTCCCATGGCCATGTGTATCCGTCCTGCGTCCACTTCCAGAGATGGCGCTGCCTTGCTGCCCGGCGTGTGTGGATCCCTTCTCGTCCGCACGCGAACGGGTCGGGAACAGCGGCCCGGCTCGTGGCCTCCTGGTCCATGCTGTCGGACTGCCCTGCGACAAACCAGTGAAAACCGGGCGCGCGTGGTGGGGGGCCACATAGGTGAGCCTCGGCCGTTGAAGCGTCTTTTTCGTCCGCTGAAGTGTCTTCTTCGTCCGTTCGGACGGCCGCGAGCCGTCCCTGCGAGGTCACCGCGGCCGCCCATGGACCGAGCGGGGTACCGGTGCGGGGCGCGCCGGGCCGCCCGGGCCCGCCACGCGACGTCCCGGGGAGGCATGGATCGGCGAGGTATCCACCAGGCAGCAGAACACATGCGAGGGTCCACGGGTGAGGCGAAGGGCCGATCACGCGATGTGTACGGTGCGGTGTCCCAAGTGGCCGCGATGGTGCGCCAGGGGCCGGCCCTGCATACGCGCGGGGTCTTCTTTGACGGAGATCTCGCCGTGCGGGGAGACGCGGCGTGGGGTGTCGACTGGCTCGCCACACCCGGAAGCCATCCGGTGACGGGCCGCTGGTCACGCGCCTGTGACTCGCAGCGATATCTGTCACTTCGCAGCGGTATTTGTCACTGACCGTCGGTAGTCGCCAACTGATGAGGAGCGGCTAATGTCCTGTCGCATGGCTGATGGCGGATTGTCACTCCGCGTCATCCGCGCTGTCGGATGCTCACCGTTTCGCGTGCCGGGCGGGGCGTCGTGTCTCGCTCAGGTGGTTTGATCTCACTCCGTAGGCCGCGTTCTCATCGTTCCTGCCGCGGCCGCTTGCGGCTGTGCGCGAGGGCCGGAGGTACCGGCTCTGGGCACAAGCGGTACGCCGCATGTCTTCAGTGCACCAGGAGCTCGATGGCTACCTTCAGGCGCTCAAGGTAGGACTCCCGCGTTGCGGCCTGGTGCTTGAGGCCGATCGATGCGCTGATCATCGTCTGTGCGACGGGGGCGGCCGTCTCTTGTCCTGACTCGGCGGCGATCGCATCGGTGATCAATTCCTCGAAACGTCGTGGAGCGGTCTGTGCGATCTCTCCGAGGAGGTCGGGGTTGTCCGCCACGACCAGGGCGATATCGCGTGCCGGCGGCCCGACGTAGCGGCCCGCCCATTGGTCGAAGGCTTCGACGAGGCGTTCCGCAAGAGGGCGGTCGGCATCGGCCAGGACGTCTTCGACCACGGCGATGTCGCGTTCCAGGGCCTGGGTCGCGGCGGCACGGAACAGTGCCTCTTTCGAGGAGAAGAGGAAGTAGAGCCCGGGGCGGGAGATGTGCGCAGCCCGCGCCACTTCCTCCATCGAGGTCTTCCGGTAGCCGAATCGAGCGAACGTCGCGAGAGCGGAGTCCAGGACCGTGGTCCGACGGTCGGTATCGGTGGTTGGCGACGACAGGGGGCCGGCCGCGGGGCTGCTCATGGGGCGAGCATAGGAGCGGGAACCTAGCTATACAAGTTCAGTCTAGTGTGTATAGCCTGGCTGTATGACGGTTCGCGAACCTCTCTCCACGACCTTCACTGCCTCCAGCACGGCGGACGAGGTGGTGCGCAGCGTCGACCTCACCGGCATCCGCGCAATCGTGACGGGAGCTTCCTCCGGGATCGGAATCGAGACGGCGCGCGCGTTGACCGCAGCTGGGGCACAAGTGACGCTCGCCGTGCGGAACACGGCTGGGGGCGTTGCCGTCGCCGGAACGATCGAGAGCTCGACCGGAGGGATCCGCCCCCGCGTCGTCCGTCTGGACCTCGCCGACAGGGCCACCGTCACGTCGTTCGTCGACGCATGGAGCGGCCCGCTTCACCTGCTGGTCAACAACGCGGGCGTGGTCACCGGTGGCCTCGAACGGACCTGTGAGGGCTGGGAGTTGCAGTTCGCGACGAACCATCTGGGTCACCTCGCACTCGCCATCGGGCTGCACCGCGCCCTGGCCCTCGGAGCGTCCGAGCGCGACGGGGCACGGATCGTCTCGGTCAGTTCGACGGCGCACATGCGTTCCGGCATCGACTTCGACGACCTCCACTTCGAGCGGCGCAGCTATGACCCGCAGATCGCCTACGCCCAGTCGAAGACGGCGAACTCCCTGTTCGCCGTCGAAGCGACCCGCCTGTGGGCGTCCGACGGCATCGTCGCCAACGCGGTGAACCCCGGCGGCGTCGCGACGGGTCTGCAACGGAACTTCACCGCGCAGCAGAAACAGTCACTCGACGCAGCCGAGGCCGCCGGAGTCTTCAGGTACAAAACGGTCCAGCAGGGAGCCGCCACCACCATGGTCGCGGCCGTCGCCCCGCAGTTCGCCCACTTCGGAGGCCACTACCTCGACGACTCGCAGGAGGCCTACACCGTGCCGAACGACGCCGACCTCGCGCAACACCCGCACGGCGTCAAGGAATGGGCGCTCGATCCCGCTGCCGCCGAGCGCCTGTGGGCGGTCTCGACCGACCTGCTCCGCACCTGACCTCCCGGCGCCACGACCCCCCGGCGCCCGACTGCCCAGACAGCGACGAGCCGACCGCCCCGGATTCCGCGGAAACCATGCGCACTGAGAATCCCGCGTCAAGCCCTCTCACTCCACCTGGCAACCCCGCGGCCCACCACAAGATCCACGGACAGACTCAACGCGACGGGACAGCTGGCCTGCGGGACGGATTCGACACGTCGGTGGATGGCGACGTGGAGGTCGGACCGGACGGGCATGGTGTGCCCGGTCTGAGACCTCGGCGGCTTCCCGGTCCTGGAGGCGGCCGCCTTGTTGAAGGTTTCGCGGGGAGATCTCCGCGCGCTAGGGTGCCGCGGTGACGTGGACCGAGCGTGTGGTTGAGCGGGAGGGCGTGCGGCTTGTATGCCGGGACTGGGGCGGGGACGGGCCAGGGCTGGTGCTGTTGCACGGGCTGGCCGGCCATGCGGGTGAGTGGGATGTACTGGCAGGCCGCCTGAGCTCTGCGTATCGGGTGGTCGCAGTCGACCAACGCGGTCAAGGCGCCAGCGACCGCTTCCCTCCTGACGTCACCAGGGCGGCCTTCGTCCATGACGTCGTCGCCGTGGCAGACCAGCTGGGCCTGGAGCGCGTTGTCCTTGTCGGACAGTCGATGGGTGGACACGCGGCCATCCTGGCCGCCGCGAGGCATCCTGAGTTGGTCCGCGCGCTGGTGGCCATCGAAGCCGACGTGGCCGCTCCCGACCCCGAATGGCCGACTCACATCCGCCGGTGGTTCGACTCGTGGCCCGCTTCTTTCCCCTCGCGCGATGCTGCGGTCCAGTTTTTCGGCGGCGGAGCGGTCGGCATGGGCTGGGCGGACGGCCTGGAGGAACGCGGTGGGCAATGGTGGCCCCGCTTCGACCGGGACGTGATGGTTCAGTCCGTGGAGGACGCCGCCAAGCACTCCTTTGTGCACGAGTGGGAGTGCGTCACCTGCCCCACTCTGCTCATGCTGGCCCAGTCGAGCTTCATCCCGCCTGCACGGGTCGATGAACTGATGCGCCGCCGCGTCCCGACCATGTCCGTCAGCGTTCGCGAGACCCATCATGACCTGCACCTGGAGCAACCCGACATCGTGTACGGCCTGATCTCCCAATTCCTCGCCGGTCTATCTGCGTAGAGACGCGTTGGGGCCTCCGGCGGTGTGGCCGCGTTCAGCCGGCCGCTTGCTGGATCGAGCTCAGCGCTGCCAACCAGCGCGGTATTCCGCCAACCACTGGTGAAGGTCGCCACTCGCGGTCGCGTGCTGTCGCTTATCGCTGGATGCCAGGTCAGACTCCCCCCTCCGTGACAGTTATCGCTGAGAGTCACACGCGCCCTGGGGCTGCCGGACGCGTTGCCGGACGGTGCGGGCATCGCGCCGCGGACGGCGGACGCGCAGGGCCGCGCCTTGGATCTGCTGATGACGTCGGCGGGCAGCGGTGGGCTCGGCCGGCACGTCCCGCGACTGCGCCGACGCGCGACCGCCGGACCGTACTCGACGCTGCTGGGCTACCAGGCCGGGGCCCGTAGCAGCGTGGTGGCCGCGTTCCCCGCGTCGGGCGCCCCGCCCGTCCCGGCTACACCCCGGGGCGTCGCCCGAGCCCGCGGCGCGGCTCACACGCCGCCCGGTCGGGTTCGTGCCGACATTGGAACTCCGCGCACGGGCCAATATGCCGTTGGAGTCGTTTTCCGGGCCGCCATGCGGCTTTCCGCATCAGTTCGGCTTTTCTTCGCATCGGCATACGTGTGGGCTCCATACCGATTCTCACGGTATGGAGCCCACACGCCGAATGGCGCTGACGGCCGGCCTGTGGCTACCAGCGATACCAGCGGCCACTTCCACCCTTGGGACGGGCGATGAACCCGACCAGCCATACGACCAGCACGATCACCGCGATCCACCACAGTGCCTTCAGCGCGAAACCCGCACCGAAAAGGATCAGAGCCAGCAGAAGAACGAGAAGCAGGGGAACCATAGTTATCAACCTCCGAGCCATCGAATGCCCCGTGCCGACCGGCCCACACACCCGCGATGCATCTGTTTACAAAAAACTTATGCGGGAATTCTCATTCCCCTCGTGAGCACTGCCGCTTCCCCTGTGCCCGGCGGCCACCCCGGGGTAAGGCGGTGTATAGCGACGGATGCCCGGAACCAAGCCGGATGCCCGGAACCAAGACGGCGCTCTCCTGTCCGGCGGGCAACGGAACGTCCGCGCCGGCCGCGATCCGTACGGCAGCGGCTCCGGCGCGCGGCCGCGTCGTCGCGTCAGGTGGCCGTCGCCTCGCCGGCCTCGTCGTCCACCAGGGCAATGGACGCCTTGATGCGCTTGCCCACCGGCTCGCGGTGCACCTCGAAGCTGCGGCACACCGCCATGACGATCTCCAGGCCGTGCCGGCCGATCCTCGCCGGGTCGGGCGCCAGGACCAGCGGCAGCGTCGTACCGCTGTCCCACACGGTGACCTCCACCGCCCCGTCATCGACCGCCAGCGTCAGCGAGCAGGGCCCCGGCGCGTACTTGCGGGCATTGGTCACCAGCTCGCTCACCACCAGCTGGACCGCGCCCATCGCCCGCGCCCACACCGGCACCCCGTACACGGCCTGCAACGATGCCAGGAAATCCCGGGCCATGGCCCGGGCGGACGCAATGTCCTCGCTCCCATCGAACACGGCCGAAGCCGTCATCCCGCAGCCCACACGAGGCCGCTGGTCCTCATTTCGCACAGCCAGAAACATCCGGTCCGCCTCACTGCCGAAGCGCCACATCAACCTCCCGCGCATACCCCCGGAACGCGCTCCCACACTCCCCCACCGAAAAAGGGACCAGCGCTCGCCGACGCGACCACGACAGGGAGGTGGACGACGCCGGACGGGCTAGGGGGTGTCTGGTGGATCATGGCCGGGGGTGCGGCGCCTGGCACGGCACCTCGCGGCGTTGCCGAAACGCCCCGATAGCTCCGCTATC